>DJXY01000154.1 GCA_002449915.1 Oribacterium sp. UBA6992 | reverse complement strand
TCAAATATTTTATTTTTATTCATTAGCCTTAAACGATTTCCCATTAACTTTTCCATAGATCACATTTTTTTAGATGCAATGATCTAATTTCCTTCTTTTTAATTCCCGGTATGATAACACAATAGCTGACTTTTACGAATGTTGTTTCGTATAAAGTCAGCTACTGCCGTTTGATTCAATTACATAACAATTACGCCAACAAGTTTTTTGCCAAGACTGTTAACCATCGCAATTTCCCTCTGCATATTATCATATCTGGAAATATCCTTTTGTTCTACAATGACTGCCGCATCTGCATCCTGTAAAGTTTTTATTGCGTGCGCATTTTTAATGACATTTCCCGCTGCTTTTACAGTATATTGCGCAAGCTGCGCATCAATCCCATGGAGCAAATCCGCAATCTTATCATCTGATATCGTACCGATAAGAGCAAGTGTCCTGATCTCAGGTGATGCATGTAAAAGCGCCGTAATATTGGCTGCGGAAATATCATATAGATGCCTTACTTCTTTTTCCTGCATTGCGGTATACTCCGGGCCGGTTACCAGCACCTCATGGTCTGTACCTTCAAGTTTCATGAGCAGCTCATCCATATGAGATAAAGATCTCCGCTTGACAAGTTTTCTGGCAGCTCCCAATACATTAACATGTAAACGGCTCTCTATCTGTTCCTCAGTGGTAATTTTACCATTGATCACATAACAAATTGCATAGATAAACGCCAGGACAAAAACACCTCCGATGATACCAATCAAAGCGAATTTCACTGCATTTTTTAATACACTGTGCCGACTGATTGTGTTATCCACCGGCGCTTCCAGTTTATCACTCGCCTCTTTAATGGATGCGATCTGTGTTTTGATATTCTGGATATAGTCATTTACAGATGAATCATCGGCAATGTCCTGGTTTTCAGTAAAGTCAGTATAGATATTTTTATCTACCGTATTATACGAGTTTTCTGAAACCTGGGTAATTGTATGCGTATGTACTTTAGTGGATATATCCGACGTACTGTTGTTCAACACCTCGACAAGATACTTCATAATATCATCTGCAAGCTCCTGCGAGTCACCGATGGTAGTAACCGTTAATATCCCGGAACTATAATTCTCATTAACATGAACCAGCTCCTTGATATAGCGTGCATCAACATCTCTGCCTATTTTTTTCTGTATCTCATCATATATATTTCCACTATTTACAGCCGAAGCATATGCATCCATTACAGCAAGCGTCGGATCAATGGATGGATTTAAAGCATTAGGCATTACCTCATAGCCGGTATTGATATAAAAGGTTGACTCATTTTTATATACTTTATACGGATCTATATTCATGAGTATGGATTGCTTGCAATAGTCATTATACCGATCTATCTCGTCATTTAAATCCTTGATCTGAATTTTATAGAAATCCTTAGACGCCGTATATTCCTGAAGCGCCAGATCATAATCATCCGCATCCGCCTGCCGGCTTACGGAATCACGGAGTGCGGAAACACCACTAATAAATTTATATCCGCCTGCCAGGCATCCGATGAGTAAGCCAAAGAGTATGACTGACCTCCACTTTTTAAAAATGGTAAACATCAAATCCTTAAGATCAATCTCGATCTCATCATTATACTGTGTCATGTACCCGTGATCATTCTGATTCATGCGTTTCTCCTGCTACATCAAGTTTATAACTTAAAAATTTTACCCAAAACTCCTTAGAGCTCATCGCGTTGTACGCCTCGCGATATGCCTGCCGAACCTCTGCATATCTATGCTTAAGTTTCCGTAATGTCCTGTAAAAAGCGATCAGGCATTTCCACATTTCTGCAATGCTATGCTGTACTATCATACCATAATTTTCCGAGGGCTCAAACAAAAGTATGCTTTTCTGTAGAAACAGTGTAAAAGAAGGGTGAATTCCCATCGGATATGCGTGTATATGCGCTTTCTGCCGATCGCTGGTCTTAACCTCCTCTGGAAAACCATACTCCCGGATTTCCCGCAGCGTCTCCGGGTCGTCCGTAAGCTCTGCTATCGGTTTAAACTTATATCCCATCGCATTTACTTCCCGGAGCTTCTCCACAGGATCCATCGCTTTAAGATATTCCGGACCTCTCAGGAAATCCGAAATTCCAAGGCACTTGATGTAGACATCCCGATATCGGAAACGAAGTAGATCTCCGATGACTCTTTTCCAGAGATTTTTAATCCATGCCCTTTCATTTCCATCCGGATAGATGAGCGCATTCATAATCATAATGTTCCTTACATCATAATAGGAAAGCGCAGATGTCCTCCTATGCTCAAACGAATTATGCCAGACACAGATGCCATTCAAAAAGATAATTCCGTTATGCCGGTTCCGGATGCCGTATTCCATATCGTCACAGTGGATAAACATCGGAAGCGGGAGGTTATCTTCCCGAACTACCGTCAGCGGATAGCAGGCATACCACCATCCCGCATAGCTTGTCGGGAGAATGCTTTCGTTCTCGACAATTTCATCAAAATTCCGAAGATCTACTCCTTCATGGTTACGGACAGATGTGACACCATTCCAAACTGCACCGGACTCATGCTGGATATAGGGTTGGTCAATCCGATGCATCGCACCGCCTATGCAGGCATCCCTGTACTGATCCTTAATAAAGGAAAGCAACGCGATCGTTCGGATCAATGCGTCTGGTTCAATCACCGCATCATCATCCATAAAGATCATATGTGTAATGTGCTTCTGCTCCCGGTCTTTCAGAATTTCCAGTATTCCCCGTGTAAAGCCACCAGAACCACCGACATTCCGATTAGGTATAATGTGAATGCGATCTGACACGACTTTTGCCGACTCAAGAGACTGTCCATTATCTACAATATACACCTGGAAATCATTTCGATACGGATTTTCAGGGTTACACAAGATACTGCGTTCCAGTACCTCCATGTTCCGGTAAACATACTCCTCCCGATGGAACGTACAAATATCGATTGCAACCATCGGTTGATATTTTGGTATATCCTGCGTGACATAACATGCAGAGAGTATGTGAGATCCTGCGGACAGGCTCTCAAAGGAAAACCATAAAAATTCATCCTGCATGTCATATGGAAATGGGATCGTGCAAGTCTTAGATGCGCCAGGATCAAGCACTTCTGATTTTGCTTTCTCTGTCTCTGAAATAACCGGCTCTGAAACAGTCTTTCCAGGGAAAGCTGTTTCTGTATTAACTATTTTGATAAGGCCTGTTTCGGAAATAAGAATTTCAGAAAGCAATCTCTGCTCCTTCTGCGCAGTATAAGCCCACAACCGTATACGCGCACTGCCTTCTATTTTTATGTGCAAAGCGATGCTTTTAAGATCCGTATACCATCGCCATTTTTTTAATGAAAAAATATTGAAGTAGGTATTATATACTTGTTCTGCGCCTGCTCTCCGGAAATAACAGTCCTCGGCGTTGCAGGTTTCCGGATTTGGAAAAAGGATTGTTTGTAATAATGTGCTCATAGGTTCATACCATTTAATGAGGTGTTTTGATTGCTCATATTACTACTATGCTCTTGTCATTTATGTCTTGATTGTAAAAATCCATTTCAATCATTCACTCAATAGTTAATCATGTTATCCTGCCGATCATCTGATACACCTCTATCACTTCTACGATTTCTTTCACGTAAATCCTTTTTTCATGCCAAGAGCAAACCATCCTATCGGTAACAGCATGTAATCCGTAGCACGCAGCATCGTAATGCTTTTTCGCTCTGTGCTGTGATAGATTTCCGGGCAATCCTTCAGAAGCTTTTGATCCCATGTTTTCAGTTTTTTACGCGTCTCAGGATGATTTCCAAGGCTGATATCAATCTGAAACTGGTTTTCAACAATCTGCGCCACACAGCGGGCAATATAATGACGTTTCGGTGCAGGCAATGCCGGAAGTCTTTTGTAAAAATCTACAAGACTCTGCATCACTCTCATATGCTGTTCCCGGTTTTTCTGCATAGATCTGATATCCATGCTCTGCCCCGATCTGCCAAGGCGGTACATATATAAATTTCTACGGTCGTAATAAACCGTATCTGCCAGAAGCATCGGATATGTGACATATTCCTGATCTACATAAAAACAGTGCTCATCCATCCGATCCGGCATTTCCTGTAAGATTGACGTACGGATCGTCAGACTATGCATCTTGATAACCTGATCTGCAAAACCTTCTGAAATCTTACCGCTGTGCCCATATTTCCCGGGATCCAGTGCTGTATGCATCTCCCGCAGCACGCGCCATGTTGTATCCTCCAGGCACAGAAAGTCAGATGCGATCACATCCTCATCATGCCCCTCTAAAAGCTTTAGAAAAGCAGCAAATTCCTCCGGATTCAGCCAGTCATCTCCATCCACGACCTTGAAATATTTACCAGTGGCATGCTGAATTCCATAATTGATTACGGACCCGTGACCTCCATTTTGTTTATGATGGAAAGAAACACTGCCGGGATATCGTCTAACATAATCCTCTGTGATTTCTGCTGTACGGTCTGTCCCTCCATCATCCACCACAAGGATTTCAAGACATGACATATCTTCCCCCGGCAGGACCATGGAATCCAGATTCTTTTTTATATATCGCTCTGCATTATATGCAGGTACTACAATCGTCAACAGTTTTTCCATAGTATCTTCTATTACATAATCATGATCATCAGTTACATTAACAATTCTGTTAAGATGAGCATTTAGATTTGCCCTTGATAGACAATTGTTTTTCTCAATGGTATGATGAACTCAAGTTTCTGATTGTGATAGACATGTACCCTAAGCTAAATGCTCGGGAGACATGCCTATCATAAACAGATGTATATCGGCAATCGTTTTCTTATCTAAAATTCATACCTCGAAAAATATTAGAAGGAGAAATAAAGGATGGAATCATACTCTGTATTAATGTCAGTCTATCATAAGGAAAATCCATCCTATTTACGGGCTTCAATCCAAAGCATGCTTGATCAAACCGTTCCATTTCATGACTTTGTTCTGGTTTGTGATGGTCCGTTAAATCCTGAACTGGAGCAGGTCATTTCTGATTTTACAAAACACGCAAATGCATTTAAAGTTGTGCGTCTCAAAGAAAACCTGGGGCTTGGTCCGGCGCTGAATGCAGGTCTATCATACTGCCAATGCGATCTTGTCGCACGCATGGACTCGGATGACCTTTCTCTCCCGGATCGTTGTGCCCGTCAATTACAATGCTTTGCAAGTCACCCGGAGCTTGCCATCGTTAGTGGTTTTGTCACGGAGTTTGCAGCTGATCCACGTAATCCCGGGAGCACGCGCACTGTTCCAGAGTATCAAGAGGAAATCAAAGCATTTGCAGCTAAAAGAAGCCCCTTCAATCATCCATGCGTAATGTATCGGAAATCGATGGTACTCAATGCCGGTTCCTATCCTTTAGATTTCCCTTATTTTGAGGATTATGCTCTTTGGATCCGGATGTTAAGTATAGGTGTCCAGGCTTACAACATTCAGGAACCACTGCTTCTTATGCGGGCAGGTACAGAAATGTACCAGCGCCGTGGAGGCTTAAAGCATTTTCAATCCGCTAAAAAGCTTTACACTCTCATGCTTTCCCAAGGTTACATTACACGGATCCAATATCATACAACACTATGCATGCGTCTGGCAGCAGACCTTATGCCCGGGACACTCAGGCGCTTCCTCTATCAGCACCTGTTAAGACATTGATTATTTAAGGTCCCAACGCTATGTCTTCTCCCTCTTCCATACCCTCGGTACTCTCCCGGGTAAACATCGTCTGGATCGTTTTTAATATAATTTCCAGATCCAGGGCAATACTATAGTTCTGGATGTACATAAGATCCAGCTTCAGCTTGTCGTACGCAGTTGTATTATATTTCCCATAAACCTGTGCATATCCCGTGAGTCCAGCCTTGACCTTTAAGCGATAGGCAAATTCCGGAATCTTATTTTCATATTCCTCGGCAATCTCTGGTCTTTCAGGGCGAGGACCGACAACGCTCATATCACCTTTTAATATATTAACAAACTGAGGCAGTTCATCAAACCGTATCGCCCGGATAACTTTGCCGACCTTTGTAATACGGCAATCGTGAGCCGCAGCAAGACGCGCCTTGCCATCATGCTCCGCATTTTCCTGCATGCTACGGAATTTATAGACATAAAAATGCTTACGATCTATTGTAAGTCTTTCCTGCCGGTATATGATACTTCCTCCATCCTCCAGCTTAATGGCAATCGCAATCAGCAGCATAAATGGGGAAAATATTATCAGCAGCAACAACGCCAGTACAATATCCTCAAATCGTTTAGCAGCCTTACCCTCAATCGTAAGTCCCTCATTTCTGGCCATAAGCATCGGGGTATCAAACATATGCTGACTTTCACAGCTTCGGATAATGATATCACTTATTTTTGGCAAAACGTAGGCGCGGACGTTCTTTTCATAGCAGTACTTTAAAATCTGATTTCTTTCATGGCTCTCGATATCACAGATGACTACGCCCTCATACTTTGGTATCTGCCTCTCGATCATCTCGATACCACAGTGAATGGGAATCTTACCGGCAACTGTAAAGCGGTCTGTACGTGAAGTAATTTTGCGCATCAGGCTCATAGCCGGCCGGTCCCCGTAAATCATCAGAACACGACGAGGTGGATATGCAGTGAGATAAATCCGATTACTGATCAGTGCCCAGGGAATGGTAACTAAAATCTGTGCTGCCGTCATCAGCAGCAGATACAATGCATTGGGAATGCTCTTGGTTAATAGCACAATCGCGAGATAGGTGATGATGTTTATCACAAAAATACCTATTGCCTGAGAAAAAATCACATTAAAGACTCGTAGATATCCGACCTTCCAGCCACCATAAATTTGGACTAAGGAAAAGAGTCCAAAAAGATACATCCCTAAAAACAGCCAGTGTCCTCTGCGATAGAACTGTATATCCATTCCATTACTATAAAAATCTGTCCAGACCTTCCAAAAAAGAGCTCCATGTATCAAAAGCAAGACGCCACAGAAAAAGGCTCTGATCAGCCTCCTGTACTGTCCCTTTGTATTCAAAATCAAACCTCCCGATCTCTGCCGTTAAAACATGAAATAGTGCTTCCTAAATGCTATATTATTTTCAATTAAGCTCAATGGCAGAGGATTTATATCTCAAAAGAATGTTTCAAGTATAGCAGATCGGATGAAGGCTTACAATCCAATCAAATAGAAATTACGAATAACTTAATGAACGATATAATTAATATGCAAAATCAAGCGCAAATAAAAAATAATGCGTTCCAAAAAATCAAATTTGATAATAAAAAAAGCTATGCATTTAAATCTTAAATCAAATAAGTGATCACCTTAAATGCACAGCTTTTACTAATAAACGTTGTTATTCCGAAACAACCGTTCCAAACGGAATGCTCTCACCAGCAGATATGGTCTGATTTTCGTAGTCTGCATCTCCTTGTTTAATTTCATAATGGATTGCATACGAATCATAGAAGCTTCCTAAACCATCTGCTGATGGCTCTGTATATCGGCTATCCTGAACACAAGCTTCCTGTGAAATCTGTGTCAGCACATCCGACATGAACAGTTTGATTGCATCATCAGATACATCATCCATGATCTCTACTGTGATGTTGACCTGCTTTGGATCATTGGTGCCGGAGATTTGCAGATCCTTTACAAATGCATAGGTCTGTGCGTCATCAGAAAGATTCTCAATAACATCGTCCGAGATCTGATCAAAATCAATATTTATTACCTGATCTGCCGCGATCGTAACAGAAACAGGATCCTGCATTGCAGTATTGTATTTCGGCTTGCATGCTGTCACGGAAAGGCTTGTAAATACAGCCAGTATAATAATTAATTGTATTTTTTTCATGATTTAGAATTTAAAAAAAGGGAGCGGGAATCACTTCCCTCTCCCTTTTAAAAGGCAATCACTAAGATTACTTCTCTACATAGTAAACAGTGTCGCTACCAGCTACAACTGCACCTACCTCTTTGTAATCAGAATCATTCTTCTTACCAGTAAAGAGCTTGTCACCAGCATAGGTTACAACACCATCTTTGTTAGTGTAGTAGTAAACATCATTGCTGTCCTTCTTGTTCTTAGCATTCTTCTGGATAGTACCAGCAGTATTTACAAGAACATAGTTACCATTCTTGATCTCGGAGGCATCAAGATCGTCACCATAGTAAAGAACAGTCTTGCCGGTTGAATCATGCTTACCATCAGCATCCTCAATCACACCATAGTTAGAAGTATCTGAATCAGCCTTCAGAACAACACCATTAGCGCAGTACTTCTTGATCTTGGATACATATCCCTTCTCAGCCTCACCGTTGGACTTGAAGTACATCTGATAAGTGTCATCATCGAACTCTACATTCTGATAGCCAGTCTTACGAGATCCATCATGCTCCTCATCGTTAGAGAAGTAGTAAACCTTCTTGCCATCGAGATCTTTCTTAGCGAAATCATCGCCCTCAAGATCTGTCCAGTCATCTCCATCATAGCCGCCCTTCTGCTTCATGGAGTACTTTGTCTCAGAATTATTAGTATCTTCTACAACGATGCCGGTAAGCATACGGCCCTTGCCATCAAATGCATAGGTCTTGCCCTTAACCTTCTTTACGCCGTTAGTAAACAGCTTTCCAGAAGACTGAGCCCACCACCATGAGTACTCATCATCGTTGTAATCACCTTCATCGTAGTTCTTATCTGGAACCGCCCAGATCCACTGATTCTTACGAGTTGCACCATCACCGTTAGTATATACAATGTCAGATGAAGTGGAAACTTCTCCAGTGTAATCCTTAGACGCTGTGGACCAGTCATCAATCATGCGGCCATAAGTATCGAAGTAGTAAGTAGCACCATTGATGGTCTTTTTCTTATTCTTCTGGATCTTACCGTTGCTGTTCATATAGAACCAGTAAGTATCGTTATCATCCTTATCGTCATCATCATCGCTGGAAATACCATCAGTATTTACAGTGAGCTGTACCCAACCAGTCTGAGCAGAGCCATCATTCCAGCCGCCGAAATAGTACTCAGCATCTGTCCAATCCTCATCATCAGCAGTATAGATGGAAAGGCCATCAGCATCTACGAAACCGTAAAGCATCTTGCCGTCAGCATCAAATGCATACTTCTTGCCATTGATGGTCTTAAGATCAGAAACAGTCAGCTCAGAATTGCTTCCCTTATCTCTGTAAGCCTTACCATCAGATCCGAAGTAGAACCATCTGTACTCAGCATCGCCGTTGTCGCTGCTGGAATCATCAGCATCAAGAGCAACCCACTGATTTGTTACCATAGCGCCATCAGCGTTTACATAGTAATAATCATCATCATCCTGGATCAGCTCATCGGTTGCCATGTTTCCATCATCGTCAAGATAGAACCAGTAGTCGCCGGACTTACGCCAAGCATCAGTAATAGCATTTCCCTCGGAATCGAGGTACTGCCATGCTCCAGTGGAGTTATCCCAGCCTGCAGCGAATACTACAGCGGATGCCCCGAGAGCGAGTAAAGCTGTTGCAGAAAGAGCTGCAACTAATTTTGTCTGCTTTCTCATAATAAATGCACTCCTTTTTTGATTCATGGATTTCTTATAAAATCCAAGTTACGTTGCGATTATACTCTCCACCAACACAATATTCAAGCTTTTTTGATGTTTTGCTCTGAATCGTATGCAGTGAATGTACGGAACAAGTATATCGCTTCGCTACGTGTTATATAATAACCTGCTCGGCACCAATTGTACATAACAAAGTCCGGACAAATTATTACGTAATTCTTAAGGACAAAATTAAGAAATCCATAAGAATTACCTTGAATTATAGCCGATTAGCAGTAAAAATCAAGTCCCTTTGTAGACTTTTTCATAAACAATTGTCCAATGCCGATTTGGCATTTATCCTCCAGAATTCTTATCCTGTCATGATCTATCTCTTTTTCTGGCTCACAGCCATCCCGATACTGAACATGATATACAGCAACGGTGCTACGATAGGTACTGCGATATTTATAAACGCCTGTGCCATATACGTGATGATAACCATGATGGCGGCAGTGACATAAATGATTTCAGGCGCAAGTTCTCTTTCCTCGATATCCCCGGTATTTTGGCGCAGGAATCGTACCATTGCACAGATCATCGAGATCATAAACAGTAAATACACTACAAGTCCTGCGATACCGACCGTGATAAGGTAATTCAGATACTCATTGTGGGCTGCGTCAAACATGCCATAGCCTGCAGCTGCCATTTTATCAAAAAAATTATCCATGGCGATCATATAGTAGCTGTCCGGACCATAGCCGAACAGCTTCTTTAGCAGCGGCATCCTGTGCACAAAATAGTCCATAGCCATGCGCCAGTTGAGTCCTCTACCCGTACCCCATGCATCATTAAATACTATTGCGTTAGAGAGTCCCAGCTTCTCCCAGCTTGCCTGATGACCGGCAACATTCGCATCCAAAAATGCTAAGATTACAATGCTTAAGGCAACGACGCATAAACCTGCCCAGATCTTTCTTATCCACTTGGGCAGCGGTGCATCCCAGCTCTTCCGCAGAGTTATGGCGATCGCGATTCCGAGAGTAACGGCAACGCATCCCATGAGCACAAGTGAGAACCATGGATACATTCCAAGCTTCATAATAAGTCCCATGTTGTAAATATTGGCAATGGTCGTAATTCCTGCTGTCATTGACAAAATCGCGGAGATCTTGGCTGCCGCAATCAACACTGTCACAGAAATAAAATATTTTACAAGTTCATGTCCGGATCTCCATGTAAAAAACGGCAGCGTGCCATATAGGGCGACGATAGACAGCATAAAGTTATCACTTAGTCCCATGATTGAGGCAAACGCTGCCGCAACCATGCACACAAAGTCTACTGCCAGACGAACCTTACCCTTTTCCAGGATAAACATTGTTGTAGACAGTGCGAGAAGCATAGCGGTTGCTGTCGTATACATGTTGATATTTCCGATGCTGGAGGCGAAGCGTTCCATATAACTTACATCTGTAACATCTGCAAAAAAGCCGAAAATATCCATTTTAAAGAAGTCAGTAATACCCCAGAGACACATCAGGAGACCGATCATCTGAAATGCTTTGATATGGCGGGCTTTATAGTGATAAAACCTGGTAATCATAAAATACAGAAGCCCGATCATAAGCATGTTTAAAAGGCCCTGATATCTGCCCAGGTTCCCCCACCAGGTCTCATACGGATATCCGGACAATGCAAAGGAAATAAAGTAAATAAAAATCAGCAGAAGCAGGAAACGATCCGGTACGGACAGTTTTTTCCAGAGACTTGCAGGGTTAAGTTGCTGCAGGATTCCGCCCTTTTCCACTTTATGCGTTCCTTTTCTACCAGAGATAAAATAAAATACTCCGGCAATCAGCAGGATTACTGCTGTGATGCAGGTGGCTCTCCAGAAAAAGTCAAAGCGGCTTTTTAAGATATCGTAATATCCATCATGCGTGTAAAGCGGAAAAACGCAGAGCATCACAAGCACATAGATATCCATGATATGACTTGCGAAGTTCTGAAAGGGTGTCCCATTTCCAAGCCCGTCATCTGTTTTGGGTTTCGTTGATTTAACAGTTGTTTCCATGTGCATTCATCCTTATTTCAAATTCTGATTTTGATCTGATTTTGTTCTGATTTTGTTTCAGCATCTTAATAGTATTTAAACACGCCTTTAAAACAGCATAAATATTGTCTTAAAAAAACGCAAGCTTCAAAATACCAATTTCAAAATTCAAGTTTTAAAAAGAGGCGGGTAACCTGTACCCGCCTCCCGGATCATAGCGCTCTGTTACCGGCAGAGATCTGGCGATCACTATGATCAGCTTAAAGTTTTAGTCAATGGAAGTCTCCACTGAGCTTCCCTTATATCTTCCTTACCCTGGTCCGGCTCCTACGTCACTTGCCTCGACGACATCTCCGGAACCGCCAGGTGCGGTATTACCTGAGCCTGCACCCGGACTGCTGTTTCCAGACGGACCTCCCTCGATGATGTCGGATTTACCGGTTGCGTCATTTGAAGCCTCCACGACATCTGATTTGCCGGATGTCTTGGTAGAGCTCGAGGATTTGCCGCCTGTCGGTGACTCGCTGATTGTTGCGCCGGTGCTCTCTGAGGCTTTGGTCTCCTTGGTGGTTTTATCCGCCTTGGTCGTTTCCTTCTCGCCCTTGGAGACGATATTTCCGTCTGCGTCTGTCTCCTCAATGGCCTCATTTCCGTTGGCATTGGACTTGGAGGTCGTTTCCTTTATCTTATCTCCGTTTTTATCCGTGCCTTCGATGACGTCGCCATCCGCATCCGTTGTCTTAGCCGACTTTGTGGTTTCCTTTACCTTATTGCCGCTTGCGTTGGTTTCATAGACAGGCTTACCGTTATCATCATAATACAGGATAATATTTCCGTCCGCATCTGTCTCATAGCTGGATGTAGACTTCTTGCTCTTTTTGGTTGTAACCTTGCCGCTGGCATCGGTCTCGGTCTCAAGGTCGTAGTCCTCCTGCTCGCGGTTGGAGATGGTCTCCTGCTTGGTCGAGGACTTGCCGGAGCTGCTGTCAGATTTGTCCGAGTCGCCTCCTCCATTTTTATAGGTTCCGGAATCATCTGCGATCTTCTGACTGTACTTCTTAACCGCATCTGACGGGTCATAATTTTCATCGCCAAAAAGGAATGCGTGCAGGTCTGTGACATTGGAGGCAAGTGTCTGCGGGATGACACAGTCGCCCTTCTTGCCCATCATCTGGGTACTAAGCTTCTGTGGAAATCCCTGTGTATCCTTTATGTTATATCTTGCAACACCCTTAGCAAGCTCGATGATGTCCGAGGTGTCAATGTTAAACGCTACCTGCGGAAGTACCGTATCAATGATCCGCGTCAGTGTAGCAAGATCCGCGTTTTTAGCCTTGGCAAGGCACTGCGTGATGATCTCCCGCTGCCGCTTGGTACGCTCAAAGTCGGAGTCCATATAGCGGAGACGTGCATACGCCACTGCCTGGATCCCGTCCAGATGCTGGTAGCCTTCCTTGGAGATATACTCTGCCGCCGGGTTTTTGTCACTGATCCCGGTCTTGATACAGGTCTCGTGGATGTAGGCATTCATATAATAAAACTCGGCATGAGTGATGTTGACATCGACGCCGCCTAGCATATTAATGCCGTCCGCTACCGCCTTCCAGTTAAAGGTCATGTAATTCTCGATATCGAGATCAAGGTTTTTATTCAGTGCCGCAACCGCCTGCTCCGGACCGCCGTCTGCATAGGCCTCGTTGATCTTGGCAAAGCGGGTACCTGCACCGAGATTTAAATAGGTGTCACGGTAAACGGAAACCATCTTAATGTCACCGGTCCCCATATCGACATTGACAATAAGCTGTACATCGGCATTGGTGCCCTTGCCGACAGCGCCGTTCCGGGAATCCACGCCAAACACAGCTACCGTCCAGTAGCCCTCCATGGTCTGTTTTTTGGAGATGTCAATGTTGTCGTTTTTAACCTTGCTGATATCAAAGCTTACATCCTGTGTCATTGATAGATAGCGGTGCACAAAGCTGTACGCAAAGATGCAGGCAAGCGTTAAGGCCTCAACGATAATCATCGCGGCAAGGCGGACCCGGTGCGACTTCTTTTTATTGCGCTGCATACGCCGTTCAAAGGCAATCTCATCCTCTGACTGCTCCGCAGAATTCATGGTTTTAATCGCTGGTCGAGGTGCCCTGACAGAACTTGCGTCCTGATCGGATCCATCTGCACTCATCTCCCGTCCCCGGTCTGTGTCCTCCCGGTCGTGCGGATCCCGGGCATCGTTTCCTCTATGCCCGTTACGGTCTCCCTCATGGACAGCATTTTTATAGATTTTCTGCTCCATGCCGCTGTCGTTTACAATTTTATCCTCGAGTGCCTTTTTTTCCGCATCGTATTCCTGCTGCGAATGCGGTCTGCGGGCACCTTTTCCGTTGTCCAATGCCATATCTATCCCTCAGATTCTTATCTATAAGCTATAAGCCTGTCATCTCGGTAAGCCTAGTAAGCGTTTTTATTGACAAATCCTTTAAATACTGTCATAAACAGTATCCGGATGTCAAGCCCCATTGTCCAGTTTTCAATATACCAGATGTCATACTTGACCCTCTCATGGATCGAGGTATCGCCCCGGAGTCCGTTGACCTGTGCCCATCCGGTCATGCCCGGGCGGACCTGGTGTTTAATCATATAGCGGGGGATCTCCTCCTTAAACATCTCCACAAACTGGGTGCGCTCCGGTCTTGGACCGACAAGAGACATGTCTCCCTTTAACACATTAAAAAACTGGGGTACCTCATCGATGGAGGTTTTACGGATAAAGCGGCCGACCTTGGTGACTCTCGGGTCATGCGGTGTGGTCCAGCCTTTTTTCTCTGCTTCCGGCGCCTGCTGCACCATGGAGCGGAATTTATACATCAT
>DJXY01000200.1 GCA_002449915.1 Oribacterium sp. UBA6992 | reverse complement strand
TGACAAAGGTCATTACATATCAGATTGTAGTTCCGCAGTGCCTGCTTTTCCGTAACCTGTGTTACAAACATACGATTTGTTGAATCTGTATAATTTCTCTTTAAAATTCCGGTATTCTGATATTTACGACCGTATCTCCACTCCTTACACTCCTGTATTTACGATCTGACTGTTTTACAATCCAGTATATTATCCATAAAAAGCTAATATCCTTTTATGAATATTATCCAAATATGGAGTATAGGAGCTTTACGGATCCTCACGTATACTGTGGCTACAGACGGAGGTCATATGGAACAAAGCAGATTACTTATTCTCTTACAGCTGCTGCTGATTGCAGCGTACTATGACACGAAATATCGTGTTATCCCAAACCCCTTGATCCTTATGGGTGTTTTCTCAGGTGCACTTTTGCTGCCCTTCTCTTTATTGTCTCAGCTTAAGTATCTGTTGACATTTATAGCTGCTCTTATGCTGCTCTGCCCCGTCTTTTATCTGGGAGGCGCTGGGGCAGGTGATCTCAAGCTGTCCGCCATCGTGCTAAGTTTCCTTGGCATCACAGACGGAGCCAGAGTCCTGCTTCCCGCATGCGCCATTGCCCTGATACAAATGCTTCTCTTTCACAGGAAAACCGTGCCCTTTGCCCAACCCTTACTACTGGGCGCGATTCCAACTCTTCTGCCCGGCGTTCTGCTGCTGCCTTAAAGCGCATCCCGGCAGCGCAGCACCGGAAGCGGATGAGGATATATCAAAAAATCACAGGAAGGAACGAAATCCATGCGAATGGAAAAAACACTGGTACTCTACGACCGAAACACGGATTATACAAAGCATTTTACAGATTATGTCAGAAATCGCTCTCCACTTCCTTTTACCGTATACAGCTTCAGTGATTTCGATACACTGCTGACCTTTTCCAGGAAACGAAGGATTGACATCCTGCTCTCCGTACCGGAGGAAACCGATCATCTTAAACAGATCCCTGCGAGGGAATTTCTGTATCTCACAGAGCAGTCCGGCTCCAGTCTCCATGAGAGCCGGAGCATTTACCGGTATCAATCCGGTGAAAACATTCTCCGGGAGCTCATGCAGTACCTAGGCAGCGCAACAGATAAAAACGGTTTTTCCGCCCATGGCAGCACGGAGCTCATCACTGTATTCAGTCCGATCGGACAGTCGGGGAAGACGAGGCTTGCTTTAAGTCTTGCGCGCGAGCTTAACAAAGCTCACCGGACGCTATATCTCTCCATGGAGGAAAACTCCGGATTACCTGCATTACTTAACGATCAGCCTCTTCCCGACACTGGACTTTCCGACCTGCTGTATTTCTATAAGCAGGACAAATCATCCTGCGGGGAGCTTCTTAAAAAAGCTGTGCTGCATCTCCACAAAATCGACATGCTTCTGCCATGCCGCTCTCCAGGAGACCTTGAGCTATTTTCCTCACATGATCTTAAGGCTCTGATCGAATCTCTGCTGGATGGCTCCGGCTATGACTATCTCGTACTGGACACTGATTCCATTACATCCAGGTTTCAGGAGATCCTACCTATATCAAAGCACCTTTTTCTTCCCGTCCGGACAGATCCGGGAAGTCTTGCCAAGCTTCATCACTTTGAGTCCTGTCTTGGAAATCAATATCTGCCGGAAGGCATCACCCGCCTGGTTGTGCCACCTGTCGCAGAATCCGCGGAAATCACCAGTCTGCCGCTCCTTCTGGACGGATCCTTGCAGAAGCTAAGTCATGCATTAATTGATAACATTGTAAAGGAGTAGTAGACCCGGTATGACTTCTCAAACAGATCAGCTGAAGCTCACACTACGTAGACAGCTTTTGGAAAATCTGCCGGAGGGACTGGAATTAAATGACGATGACCTCTATCAGCGGATTGACGCTCTGATGCTGCTCCACCCGGAGCTGGACCTTAGAACCCGGCTCTATCTCCGCTCCGCCATCTTTAACAGCTTCCGGAGACTGGACCTCCTGTCCGAGCTGCTGGATGACCCTTCCATAACAGAAATCTGTATCAATTCCTCGGAAGAGATTTTTGTAGAGAGAAACGGCAGAATGTCCCGCTGGAATCGGCAGTTTGAAACGCCGGATCAGCTTGAGGAAGTAATACAGACCATTGTGTCCCAGGTCAATCGTACGGTAAACACCTCCACCCCCATCGTGGACGCGCGTCTCCCGGATGGCTCCCGTGTCCATGTGGTCCTGCCTCCGGTTGCATTAAAGGGAGCCACCATGACAATCCGGAAATTTCCGGAACCCATCACCATGGAAAAGCTGATCGCATGGGGCTCCATCACCCCGGAGGCGGCGGAATTTCTCCGTCAGCTGATCCGGGCAGGCTATAACATCTTTATTTCCGGCGCCACAAACTCTGGTAAAACCACCTTTTTAAATGCACTCTCCGCCTACATTCCGGATTCTGAACGTGTCATCACCATCGAGGATTCCGCGGAGCTTAAGCTGCAGCACATTCCCAATCTCGTCAGCCTGGAAACCCGTAACAAAAACTCCGAAGGACAGGGTGCCATCTCCATCCAGGATCTGATCCGGGCAAGCCTCCGAATGTCACCAAACCGCATCATTGTAGGAGAGATCCGCGGCAAAGAGGCGCTCGATATGCTTAATGCGATGAATACAGGACACGATGGCAGCCTCTCGACCGGACATGCCAACTCCGGCAAGGACATGCTGAAACGGATGGAAACAATGGTACTGCAAGGCGCAGATCTGCCACTTCCCGCAATCCGCAGCATGATCGCCTCCGCCATTGAAATCATCATTCATTTAGGGAGAACCCGAGATCATCAACGCCGTGTCATGGAAATATCCGAGGTAACAGGACTTGAAAACAATGAAATTAAAACAAAAGCACTTTTTTCCTTTGATGGAACGACTCTTATCAAAACAGGTGAGCTCCAGAACCAGCATAAGTTCAAGACCAGACTATAATCAGTACCACTTCACATGGATCCAATATCTCAAGCTGCTTACGCAGGCACTCGCTATGGACCTCGCGGTATCCTACACCTTTTATAAAAGCATCCTTGCCTTTCTCATCCTTCTGCCTGCTGCCTCTGCCTATCCTTATCTGATCCGGCGATCTCTAGTCAAGAAACAGAAACAGCAGCTGCTCCTTGAGTTCCGGGATGCTCTTGGCATCCTGTCTTCATTTTTGTCCGCAGGCTTATCCACGGAAAACGCATTCCGCTCCTCTCTACCGGAGCTACGGCAGCTTTTGGGGTCGGATGCCATGATCGTCAGAGAGTTTCAGGGCATCGTCAATGGTCTTAACATGCATCAGTCTCTGGAATCCCTGCTGACAGACTTTGCGCGCAGGTCGTCTGTAGATGACATCCTGAGCTTTGCCGAAATCTACAGTACGGCAAAACGAAACGGTGGAGAGCTTGTCAAAATCATCGGACATACCTCCGGAATCATCCGGGACAGAATCAGCATTTCCGAGGAGATCCTGACGCTCAATGCATCCCGGCAATATGAGCAGAAAATCATGAACCTTGTACCCTTCCTCATTATCTTCTACATGAATGTGACATCTCCGGATTTTTTCACTGTGCTCTATAAAACTTTAGCAGGACGCGTGGTTATGACAGTCTGCCTGGGGATTTATCTTCTCGCGATCTGGATATCGGGAAAAATCATGGAGATCCGTGTCTAAGCTATGATGAAACGTAAAATAAAGAACTGGATAAAACTTACGGTATCTAAAAACCTCTGGATCAGAAAGACTCCCAGAAGTCTTGTAAAAAAGCAGCTTATGGTACTCGGCGTCTCTCTCGTACTGGCAGTACTCACCTTCCTCGCCGGTATAGGAGAAAGCGCTCTGATCCACGGTACACGCCTGCCGCGCGGATCTTACGGAAGCCCCGGGCAGAGCTTTCCGCTCATAGTGAACGGACTCCCGGAGGAGGATTCTCTTTCTGTCGAGGTTTCCGTAAGTCCCAAAAAGTATACCATGGCCGAAGCCAATCAGGTGTTTGCTGAGATCTATCAAAAAATCGAGTCTCTGATTGTATCGGAGGGAGACAGCCTTGCCGCGCTCTCCGGAGATCTGAAACTCCCTGCCACGCTCCCACAATATGGAGTGCGCCTCTCCTGGGATTATTATCCGGAGTCTCTTCAGGGAGATAAAAAAGATCCGACCTACTACCGGACCTGGCGAAATCTCATTGATCATGACGGGACAGTACATAACCAGGATTTGGCAGAGGGCACTGTGATTACCGGATATCTGTCCCTCATAATGAGTGCCGAAATTGATCCAACAGAATCCCCGGAATATGCAGATCGCCGGTATAAGTCCGAGCCCTATCAGATCTATGTCAATGTTGTACCCAGGACATATACACGGAAGCAGCGCATGATCCGGAATTTAAAAAAGCTGCTGGAAGAGCAGGATCTGAACAATCCCGCATCTGACTACTATGAGCTTCCATCTGAACTAGACGGATACCCTCTCTCTTTCCATGACCCTCTGAAGCTTGACTGGCTGCTTTTCCCATGTCTCGGGGTTCTCGCCGCAGTACTCCTCTGGTTTCGTCAAGGTCAAAAGCAGAAGGACGCAAAGAAAAAAAGAGCAAGCTCTCTCCTTTTGGATTATTCGGAGCTTGTCTCCAAGCTCATGGTATACAGTGGCGCCGGCTTTACTCTGCGAAATGCCTTCCTTGAGATCAGCCGGCACTATCAGTCACTGATTCATGACGGTATCGTAGAGAACCGTCCCTTGTTTCAGGAGCTGCAGATTTTAGATACGGAACTTAACCGTAATGTCCCCGAGTCTGATGCGTATCTTGCCTTTGCAAGGCGAATAAATCTTAAACCCTACACCAGGCTCATCAGTATCCTGGAGCAGAATCGCAGAAACGGCGGACAGGCTCTCCGTCAGCAGTTAAAGCTTGAGATGGAGGATGCCTTTGAAACTCGCAAAAGTACTGCTCTCCGTCTCGGTGAGGAGGCCGGCACGAGGCTTTTGCTTCCCTTGTTTATGATGCTTGCCATTGTAATGATGATCGTGATTGTACCTGCGATGATTTCATTCACATAATCTGAGGTACATATCGTAATCAATATAAATCTATTTATTGTAAGGAGCTGTTTATGAAAAACAAAAAACTTACCCCAGGAAACATGTTGCATTATCTTATTTCCGACGAGTCCGGCATCGGTACGATTGAGGTCGTGCTGATCCTGATCGTTCTGATTGCTCTGGTTGCGATCTTTAAACGATACATCGTCGGACTGCTTAACACCATCGTAGAACAGATTGATTCTGCCGCAAGTGATGTCTGGGCATAATCCTGCATCTAAAAGAGCAGATGCTTCCGTCACGGTATTTCTTGCTCTGTCCTTTGCTCTCATCGCCGGGCTGGTTCTGGGTATTACGGAAATCTCCCGTACCGCTGCTCACCGCTATTATATGCAGGTGGCGCTCAATGGCGGGATGGAATCTCTGTTTTCCCAATACCATCGACCTTTATGGGAGAACTATCGTATCTTCGGACTGGAATACCGTGACGAAGGAGACCTGCAAGAGGAGCTCTATGATTTCATGGAGCCCTACCTTAAGAACCGGGATCTCTTTCCGTCCGGACTCAGTGAGGATCATCTGGATTTTTACGGGCATCGACACCTAAGCGAGGATACCGTGTTTGAAACAGAAATACTGGACTACATGAAATATGGTCTTATGGACCAGCTGCTTTCTTTTAATGAAGCAGGACTGAATGAGTCTGATCTGTCGCAAAGCCTGTCAGATTTCACCAAAAGAGCTGCCGATATGGAGAACCTGCAGAAAATTCAGACAGAATATCAGCTGGATACCCGGCATCTTGTCCGGGTTGAAAATGCCCTTAATCACATTGCAGCCCTGTCAAAAAGCAGTATCTCCCTCCATGCAGATGGGGAAGCTGCGCTCTCCCGGCAGGATGCGAATGCTTTTTACCGGGCATCTGACGTGCTGAAGGCAGAGCTTGACAAATTTCCTGCTGCCGTTTCCGAGTATTCCAAGGCGGCAGATGAGCTGTCAATCGAAATTGCAGAGCTAAAACAGAAATTAGAGGATACCCGGGCATCTTTAGGTCCCGATTCCATTCGCATCGTAGAGTCCGAGCTCGCAGGATACGAGAACTATACCCTAAGAAACGGGCAGATCCGGCAGAAGGTAGAACAGATCCCTGCGGTAGCAGAAGCACTCCATCGGCATATTGACAAGATCTGCTCTGATGTTTCCGATTTTGAGGACTGGCTGGCAGAAGCGATCGCAGAGGCTGAGGAAGACGAGGATGAAGACGGCTCCGATTATGATTTTTCAGCTGAAATCGATGCCTTCTATCGCTCTGCTCTCTCGGAGTGGCAGAGCCTGTCACTCATACGCTACAATGTCAAGACCAG
>DJXY01000144.1 GCA_002449915.1 Oribacterium sp. UBA6992 | reverse complement strand
GAAACGCCCACAGAAGAAACGCCCGCAGAAAAAACTCCGGCAGAAGAAGAGCAGGAACTGCAGCCGGCAGCGTAAGACAGGAGGGATTTAGTTATAGCAGTTCTTTGCAAATTCATAAGAAGAGATCATAAGAAGATCATATGAAGAGATGTTCTATGACGAGTGGAACAAAGCGGTATTGCACGTATATTCATTTGGAAAGTAACCAAGCTCTGTCTTATGAGCTTCTTATGAAAAGGAGAGAGATGAGATGAATAAGAATATGAAGATCATTGCCCTGATCGCTCTTTTGATTTATGTTATTTCTCCGATGGATGCAGTGCCGGGTCCTGTCGATGATATGATCCTCTGCCTGCTGTATGCCCTTATGAACTACAAAGGGCTTGGCGTCGGAGAAGATCGCAGCGATGAGGAAGAGCTGCCGCAGAATGAATAACGAAAAAAGGATAAGCGCTGCCATTTTCGGTCGATCCGGAATGGAAGCGCTTTTTTTCTCCGGGGAAGGAAAAAATATCCTGTATAGTCCAACAGGTTCAGAGACCGTAACCGGAAACAATAGTTACAAATATTTTACATTTCTCAACTATTCCCATATAGGCTTGATGCGTTTTATAATTTAAGTGACAGCTTCAAATAACGAAGCTTACCGGGCGGAGCGCGCCTGATCGAAAAAAGACAGGTTTCTTGTACTTGAAGGGGTTTTTATGAAGATCATTATATCACCGGCCAAAAAGATGTTGGAGGATACGGATACTTTTACGGGAAGAGAAATGCCGGTCTTTCTGAAAGAAACGGAAAAACTCATGAAGTGGATCCAGTCGCTTTCGTACGCCGATGTCAAAAAATTGTGGGACTGCAATGACAAAATCGCCGAAGAGAACTACCGCAGGTTCCACAACATGAACCTGAGAGGGGCGCTTACGCCGGCGATCCTGGCTTATGACGGGATCCAGTACCAGTACATGGCGCCTTCGGTCTTCGAGTACGGCGAATTTGACTATGTGCAGAGTCATCTGCGGATCCTGTCGGGGTTCTACGGAGTGTTAAAGCCCATGGACGGCGTGACTCCCTACAGGCTGGAGATGCAGGCCAAGGCAGAGGTGGACGGCTTCAAAAACCTGTATGAGTTCTGGGGCGACAAGATCTACCGCGAAGTGATGGATGAGAGCCGTACAGTGATCAACCTGGCGTCCAAGGAGTACTCGAAGTGCGTAGAGGACTACCTGCAGCCGGGGGACAGGTTCATAACCTGCGTCTTCGGTGAGCTCTCCGAGGAGACCGGGAAGAAGTCCGGAAAGCCGCGCGTGGTCCAGAAGGGCGTCTACGCCAAGATGGCCCGGGGAGAGATGGTTCGTTTTATGGCAAGCATCCATGCGGAAACTCCGGAGGAGATCCGGAGCTTTGACTGGAGCGGCTACCATTTTGACGAGAGACATTCGACGGATACGGAATATGTCTTTCTGCGGTAAGAAGAATAAGCTGCGGGTTCTGGTCTTATCAAAGTCAGGCAGCAGCTTTGCGGCTTAGATATTGGTGGTAAAGATAGATCCAGAGGAAAAACTGGCAGATAATCGCAATGATCCAGCTTAGTGGAAAGCACAGATATAGTACATCCAGAGAATGGTGGGTTTTAAACCAGGTCAGGATAAAGAGAATCCGGCTTCCGCAGATGGTTGTCAGGGTTACGAGGGTAGGTCTCGTGGAGTAGCCCATGCCATGCATGGAACCGACAAAGACATCGATTGTTCCGTTAAGAAATAATAAGGATGCAACATAATGTAAGCGATACATGCCCAAGCGGATCACAACGACCTCATTGGTAAACAGTCCAAGCAGCTCCGGGCCGAAATGATAGTCCAGAAATCCAATCAGATATCCGGAAATTCCGCTTAAAATAAGCATTGTCACTAGTATTTTTGGAATGCGTTTTGTTTTACCGGCGCCTGCGTTTAGTCCTGTAAAGGTAACGGTAGTCTGGTTGAATGCAGATGATGCTACATAAACAAAATCTTCCAGTGTCAGTGCCGCGCTGTTAGCCGCAATGGCGGCAGAGCCAAAGGTGTTGATACTGGACTGCACGATGATATTGCTGATCGAGAACATAATACCCTGAATAGAGGATGGAATGCCGATTGACAGTATTTTTCTGAAAAATTTAGGATCAGGACGGATCTTATTAAGGTACAGTCTGTCAGGACCAGCTCCACGGCAGAGGTATAATGTGACAAGTGCTGCGGAAAATAACTGAGAAATTGCGGATGCAAATGCTGCACCGGCAACCTGCCAGTGGAACGTCACAACAAAAAGCAGGTCCAGGACAACGTTAAGCAGTCCTCCCAGAAACAGAAAAAATGTGGGCCGTCTGGTATCTCCGGCGGAACGCAGTATGGAAGCTCCGAAATTATAGATTGCTGTAAAGATGAGTCCGGTAAAATAGATCTGGCAGTAATGCTGCGTTTCCGTAAAAGTATAGTCCGGTACAGACATGAGACGGAGTATTACTGGTGAGAGTAAAATACCTGCAAGCGAAAAAATCAGTCCTGAGATGATGGCAAGGAAATAGATGCAATGCATAGCGCGGAGAAGATCCTTATGGTTGCCTTCTCCGATCAGTGTGGAGATGACAACATCACTGCCCACGGAGAGACTGATCAAGCCCCAGACAAAGAAATTGATCATCGGACCGCCGGCACCGACAGAGGCGAGTGCCTGAGATCCGCAGAAATGACCGACGATCAGGGTATCGGTTGCATTAAAAAGTCGCTGCAGCAGGATAGAAATCATGAGCGGCGGTGTAAATATAAGAACATTTTTTAGTAAAGATCCATGGACCGGATCAAAGCTTCTATTCATGTGGTGCCTCTGAAGTGTTACCCTATTCATACTCTGATAAGGGCAAATATAGCACAAGTGCAGAAGTAAAACAATTAACGCCTCGATACAACAGACATTAACGACTTAATAAGATAGATAAGGCAAAAGCTAAAATAAAAAATCCGGGAGAGACAAGGTGGTATAGAGATGGAAATTTTAAAATACGGCAGCGATGCAGCGGTAAATATATTGATACAGGCGGTGGATGAGCATGACCTTGAGCTGATCGAGAGTGAAATTGCCGGGATCAAAGAGGAGACGACAGAGGGGTTTTGTTTACTGGCAGTTAAGATTCAGGACTGGAATCGGGAGCTCTCTCCCTGGCAGGCACCGGCGGTTTTGGGTAAGGAGGATTTCGGTGCGGGTGCTGCGGAAACACTTAAGGAGATAGAGAAGCTTTGTGCTGATCCAATGAAAAATTATTATATTGGAGGATATTCGCTTGCTGGTCTTTTTGCGCTTTGGGCTGCATATCAGACAGATCTTTTTAAAGGCGTGGCAGCGGCATCTCCATCTATGTGGTTTCCGGGTTTTATCGAATATATGTCATCCCGGCAGATCCGCTGCGGGAAGGTATATTTAAGCTTAGGCGACAAGGAGGATCGCAGTAGAAATCCGGTGATGGCGTCGGTAAGTGAAAAAATCCGTGCGGCAGAAAAGATCCTTAAAGAACGCGAGGTGCAGTGTACTTTAGAGTGGAATCCCGGAAATCATTTCAGGGACTCGGATCTGCGGACGGCAAAAGCATTCGCATGGATCCTGCAGCAGTGAGTACTGTTTTTGCAGGTGAAGGGATTGTTAAGAGCATATACATGATCAGGCTTGAAATATGCGGCCACATATACAATATCAACAAAAATATTGATAAATATAATTGAAATAATAATTTCTGGTTTACGCTTTGATCATTGCATTGTATAATAAATATGATTATAGCTTTACCTTAAGTTGAGAATAGAGAGATCATAGATACTGACAGTTCAGCTATTTTCATATAATAACAGTATTATATTATAGAGGAGGAGTATATTGATAGATGACTCTGGGTCCGGTAAGGTGGGAGATCTGACGGACCGTAAACATTCACTATACAGAAAAATCGCAGACTGGATTCATCCTCAGGTTCCGAAGGAGGTTTTCCGGGAAATTATTAAAAGCAATGTCTGTAATCTGCAATGGATCGCCGCGGCAGTTTCCATCCTGGAGATGTTTATCCTTGTCCTGTATACCATCAGACAGGCGGATCATCTTGCGGATGAGCTTGACAGTCTGTTTAGTGTCTTGTTTTGCATTGTCTTAAGCATCGCAGTCGCCGTACATTTAAGCAAAGTGACCAGATCGGAAGAACTGCTGGAGCAAAAGCTATATCGTGAGAGGGGAGTCCTCATTGCGTATTATACAGTGCTTATGATATGGGGCATGGCTGCATCGTATCGTCATTACGTAGCCGGTGAGCAGATGATTACCTTTTTTATCGTGGAGGTTGTTTTTGCAAGCTTCGTGTCCATGGAACCGATGATCAGCTTTATCCTGCTGCTTACAGGGCATACCATCTTTTTTTATATGATTTTTATGATTGATGGGGCATGCCGGCTCAATATCCTCAATTATTTTGCACTTGGGGTCCTGCTTTGGCTGGGTATGACCCTGCATTATCGTATCCTTGCACGTCAGATCTCACAGAGACAGGTTGTCGAGCATTTGAACCGGCAGCTGAATGAGCTTTCTCTTACGGATCCGCTGACCGGAATCGGAAACAGACTTGCGCTGAAATCAAAACTTAAGTCTGTACCGGGATGTCATGTTACTGTTATGATGGCGGATATTGATCATTTTAAAGAAGTAAATGATACATTCGGTCATGAGGCAGGGGATCAGATACTTACCAGAGTTTCGGAATATCTGAGGCAGTCTTTTCCGCGAGACTGCTGTTTCCGGTATGGAGGAGATGAGTTTCTCGTTCTGATGCAGGATATATCGGAGGAAGAATTTAACAGGAGGAGAAACCAATGGCTCTCCAGGATTTCCCAAATTGAGCTTCCTGAGAGTTCTATGACGATCAGTTGCAGCTCCGGATATATTACCGGCAGTCCTCAGACAGATATAGAGGTACAGGAGCTCATCCGGGATGCGGACCTTGCGCTGTATTGTGATAAAAAGAATCATCATGAAATGAATAATATGCAATTTTCAGGGGGGGGGGACTTGAGTATTTGATCTCTTTCCTGCATAAACATGAAAACATATAAAACGGATCCTGCGTTTTTTGTAACTACAGCCGGCTGATAAGTATGATAAAAGTTCATACTTATCAGCCGGCTTTTAAGTGCGTATGATGAAGCTACAGGAAAGGAGTTCGTGATGAATAAGAAAAAAAGCGTATGGGATAAGATACCAAATGGCGTGTGGCTCCTGATTTCACTGGGAGTAGCAATCGCACTTTGGCTGTTTGCGGCATACCGTTGGCCGATTGTATTCGCAGGACCCAAAAAGGTATGGGCTGCATTTGTATCTAAAGGTATTGAGTCCACAATTCTCTGGGAGCATGTTTGGGGTTCTCTGTCGAGAGTGCTGACCGGATTTGGCATCGCCTTTGTGCTTGCGATACCGACGGCGTTTCTCATGGCATGGTATGAGCCCTTCTGCAGAATCGTTGAACCGTGGATTCAGTTTGTAAGAAATATACCACCTCTTGCGTATGTATTTCTTATTACAGCGGCGCTTGGTGTCGGAAATATAGGCAAGGTTACAGTCATCGTGATTGCTTCCTTCCTGGTACAGGTCGTGACGGTATATCAGGGTGTCAAGGGTGTAGATGCTACACTGATCAAGGCGGCAAGAGTGCTTGGTGCGGGAAACAGAGATATCTTTTTTAAGATCATCATCCCGGCATCAACTCCATATATTCTGGTAGCAGCAAGACTTGGACTTTCCACTTCGCTTACAACCTTGATGGCTTCGGAAATTGTCGGTGGTGATCGCGGTCTTGGTATGATGATCCAGAAGGCGAGCGGCTATTATCAGATGGATGTGGTGCTTCTCGGCATCATCTTACTAGGCATTATCGGTATCACATTTGAGAAGATCGTTAAATTCCTTGAGAGGAGGTTTACAGGATGGCAGGAA
>DJXY01000125.1 GCA_002449915.1 Oribacterium sp. UBA6992 | reverse complement strand
ATATTCTGCGGCTTGATATCCCGGTGTACAATGTTCATTTTATGTGCCTGTTCAATGCCGGAGATCACCTGCAGCGCAATGCCAATCGTTTCCCGATTGCCCAGGCGTCCCTTCCGCTGGATATAGTTTTTAAGAGTGATCCCTTCCACCAGCTCCATAACAATATAATGAAGCTTGGCTTTTTCATCATCCACTACATCATAAGCGGCGACAATATTAGGATGATTGAGCTTGGCTGCCGCCTGCGCTTCGTTTTGGAATTTACGGATAAACTCCTCATCCTCGCAGTATTCTTCCTTTAGTACCTTAATGGCGACCGTTCGACACATTTTCTGATCGTAAGCACGGTATACGTAGCTCATACCGCCCTGACCAATCATATTTTCTATCTGGTAACGTCCATCCAGAAGCTGACCCTCCTGAAGCATCATTCCGTCACCTCCTTATGGAAGGGATCAATCAGCACAACGCCGATATTATCCCTGCCTCCATTGATGTTGGCCATATCAATTAATGCCCTGCCTTTATCCTGGATAGAGGAATCGTCCCGGACGATGCTCAGGATGCTTTCATTATCGACCATATTAAACAGTCCGTCAGAGCATAAGAGCACAAAATCTCCCTCACTTAAGTCAATTTCAAAAAAATCGGCTTCGACGGTTGGTTCAATGCCAACCGCACGGGTAATGATATTTCTTGCCCTGAGATATTCAGGTGAGCCACGGCGCATCATACCCCGCTCCACCATTTCTTCCACATAGGAGTGGTCTCTGGTGATCTGGCGGATGGTATTTCCATGAATTAAGTAGCATCGGGAATCTCCGATATTGGCAACGGTCATTACCTCTTGCTCAATGACCGCTGCTACCAGAGTGGTCCCCATGCCGCTCAGGCTTTCATTTTCTCTGGAAAGCATGTAAAGCTCCGCATTGATGCTTTCGATTCCCTTTTGCAACAGCCTTACTACAGGCCCCGAACTGGTATTGGCAAAGTACTTTTTTAATTCCTCCACCAGATATCGGGAGGCATAATCTCCGGCTTTATGTCCGCCCATACCATCTGCAAGAAGAAACAGATCATCCAATGCACCGATCGGCTGATCGGTTCCATAGACATAATCCTGATTCATTCTCCTGCGTTTTCCTTTATCGGTTTCTGCAAAAAAAATCATGTAGCTCTCCTGTTTCCATTATTACTGTTCAGAATCTTCCAAGAAGCTGCGTCTTAACTGACCGCAGGCACCGGAAATATCCGCTCCCATTTCTCTACGGATGGTAGCTGCGATACCATGCCGTTCAAGGATATGCTGGAAGCTCTCGATTTTTTTACGATCCGGTCGTTTCCATGCACGCTCCTTAATGGGATTTACCGGGATCAGATTGACATGGCATTGCAGCCTGCCTCCATGCTTCATGCCCATGATCAGTCTTGCAAGCTCCTCTGCTTCTCCGGCGTTATCATTGACTCCCTCCACGACGGAATACTCAAATGTGACTCTGCGTCCTGTTTTTTCAAAGTAATACTCGATCGCCGGCAGAACCTCCGAGAGTGAGTACTTATTTGCAATCGGCATCAGGGTTTTCCGGACCTCGTCATTAGGAGCATGGAGGCTCAGTGCCAGAGTCACACCGTAATTTTCATCTGCGAGACGACGTATATTCGGTACAATGCCACAGGTGGAAATGGTGATGTTTCTTCTGGAAATATTGAGGCCATGCGGATCGGAAATCATCCGGATAAACCGTGTCAGATTGTCGTAATTATCCAGAGGTTCACCGGAACCCATAATTACGATATTGGAAATGCGTTCACCGGATAGCTTCTGCATCTGGTATACCTGAGAGAGCATCTCTCCGGAGCTTAAATTGCGGGCGAGACCGTCAAGGGTGGATGCACAAAAACGGCATCCCATCCTACAGCCTACCTGGCTGGAAATACAGACAGATATCCCGTGCTGATACGGCATCCACACAGATTCTATTACATTGCCATCTTCCATGCGGAAAATATACTTCCGGGTTCCATCCAGTTTGGATACCAGGATCTGAACCGCCTCCGGCAGAGAAACAAAATATTGTTCCGCCAGATGCTCTCTCAGAGTCTTTGATATATTGCTCATTTCCTCATAGGAGCCAACCAGCTTCTGATGCAGCCAGGTATAAATCTGCTCTGCACGAAACGGCTTCTCACCTAGAGATATCATCAGCTTTTTTACATCATCTAATTCCAGGTCTCTTAAATTTTCCATTTCACTTCTTTATAAATTCACTGATAAAGAACCCATCCGATGGGTTCCCGGGCAGAAATTTTATTTCCTTTACCTTCTGAAGTCTAAGCTCCGTTTCAATCCAGGCAGCATTATCCTCGTTTTCTTCTCTCGTAAGGGTGCAAGTCGAGTACAGAAGCTTTCCTCCGGGTTTTACATAGCATACAGCTGTCTTAAGGATCTCTCTTTGCAGCTGCTGTAGTGATTTTATATCCTCAAGACTCACCGAGTACCGGATGTCCGGTTTTTTACCGATGATTCCAAGTCCGGAACACGGCAGATCGCATAGCACAATGTCCGCCTTTCCGCTGCCATCCGCTTGTATCAGGTCTTCATCCAGGATCCTGGCATCCCATACCTTGGTCCGGATATTGCCAAGCCCCAGACGCCTGATGTTTTCGTCTATCATCCGTACCTTCTCAGACGAGAGATCACGTGCATCCACCATCCCTGTTCCATTTAAAAGTGCTGCCGCATGGCAGCTTTTTCCTCCGGGGGCAGCACACACATCCACGACGAGATCTCCAGGCCTGGGATCTGCGATCATACCGACCTGCTGGGACGCATAATCCTGTACTGTGATTTCACCCTGTTTAAATGCTTCAGAGTCCGAAATATTGCCCTTCATTCCCTCGGTATGACCATCCCGGAAGCGTACATAATTGACATTATCTCCGGAAATA
The DNA here is from genome assembly GCA_002449915.1 of Oribacterium sp. UBA6992. Classification (GTDB taxonomy): domain Bacteria; phylum Bacillota; class Clostridia; order Lachnospirales; family Lachnospiraceae; genus Oribacterium. Next base: position 11,388 of record DJXY01000125.1, on the reverse strand, counting down.
TAATACTCCGCGATTCTGCAAGTCTCGGTTCTACCGTACATATGATCCAGATACTGAAACAGCCACTCCGGCAGGCAGTATCTTACAAAAAGAGGTGTTTTATCCGGATCATTGAGTCCGGCAAGAATCTGATCCCGGTTTCTCGCAATACTCCGGGATACGCCATTCACAAAACCACTTAGCCCCTGAAACTTATGCTTTTTTGCAATTTTTACAGCTTCATTAATTGCTGCAGCATCAGGAATCCGGTCCATATAGAGGATCTGATATGCAGTCATACGAAGGAGATTACGGATCAAGGGCTTCATTTTGGAAACCTTTATCGATGCATAGTCGTTAAGTATGGCATCAAGCTGGATCATATACTCGATGGTGCCTTCCGTAAGACGAGTCACAAGTCCCCGGTCCCGGACCGGAAGCGCCTCATGCGCCTCTAAAGCTTCCCTCAATGCGATATGGCTGAATGCTTTGTCTTCCAGTACCGCGAGAATCACATCCAGAGCAATCTCTCTGGGCGAGGCATTGCTCCTGACCATCTGTGCTTTTGTATCTACTGTATTATGCTTCATTTTTAATTGCGATCATCCCTGCTTCTTGAAATCAAAACAAGTCGCAGAAGCTGGAGCAGTGAGGATGCAGCTGCAGCCACATAGGTAAGTGCTGCTGCAATCAGGACTGCACGCACACCTGCAAGCTCCTCCTCCGTTAATATATTGTATTCCCGTAATGTTGCAAGTGCCCGGCGCGACGCATTAAACTCCACCGGAAGTGTAAGGATCTGAATGGAAATCGCGATGGTAAACGCGATGATGCCAAGATTTATCAGCGGTGTCAGACTGATTATCAGCCCAAAAAATATCAATGGAATGGCAACTCTTGACGCCACTGCGCAGATCGGATTAATTGTATGGGTCAGTATAAGCGGAGCATAACCGTCAGCATCCTGTATGGCATGTCCGCACTCGTGTGCCGCAACACCAATTGCCGCAATGGAATCGGAGTCACGTGTTGCGTCCGAGAGATTAAGCAACTTCCTGGATGGCATATAGTTATCTGTAAGATTTCCGCGGATTCCCTGGATACTGACATTACGGATCCCGTTCTTTTCCAGAATCAGCTCCGCAGCCTTGGCTCCAGTGATGCCGATCCGGGAGTGTACATGGGCATACTTGTTAAATGCACGATTCACATTGGCACTGGCGATCATAGATAATACTGCGCCAATCAGAACGAGAATATATGTCCAGTCATAGTACATCGGATAATATCCATAACCGTACATGCTGAGCCTCCTTACGTAAAATATTATGAGAAACGGTGTCCTCGCAGAAATTCCGCGCACGTCATGCGCTTCTTTCCTTCCAGCTGCAGCTCATTGATACTAAGAACGCCGGCACCTGTCATAATCCTGAGCGTCTTTCCATCCGTCCAGATCGTACCGTGCTGATCTTTCAGGCGGTAGTCCTCCGGATCCGGCAAGGCCTTCTCTGCTGTCATCCGGATCTTATCTTCATCAACGCATGCAACCATCCGGTATCCGTCATGAGAGATACTATGATCATCCAGTACATCCGCATCCCAGAGCTTCAGCTGCTTACCTGCAAGATAGGTGAATGCAGATGGCCAGGGATTCAGTCCCCGGATCATGCGCTCGATTTTTAAAGCGGGATCATTCCAGTTAATAAGACCGGAGGCCTTATGAAAGATTCCGACCTTCGTTGCCTGTGTGTCGTCCTGCCGGGTTCTTGTCAGCGTACCAGCCTCCAGGTCGGTAAGTGTTTTTACAATCAGTTTACCGCCTTCAACTGCAAGTTTCTCAAATAAACTTCCGCCGGTTTCCTTCGGAGCAAGCGGAACCCGTGATACCTCCAGGATATCACCGGTGTCCAGTCCCTTATCCATCATCATAGTGGTGACGCCGCTTTCCTTTTCACCATTCAGCACAGCCCACTGAATCGGAGCGGCTCCCCGGTATTTCGGAAGGAGCGATGCATGTACATTGATGCATCCGTATTTCGGAATCTCCAGAATGTCTTCCGGCAGGATCTGTCCAAATGCGGTTACCACAATGACATCCGGATGCAGTGCGCGCATCTTTGTCTTTGCTTCCTCATCCTTGCGAATCCGCTCCGGAGTGATTACGTCGATGCCATATTTCTCTGCGGCAATTTTTACATCTGATTTCTGAAGCTCGTGCGAGCGTCCCTTCGGACGGTCCGGCTGTGTGACAACAAGTGCTACATCATGTCCGGCTTTGACCAGCGCATCGAGTGTCGCTACTGCAAAGTCCGGCGTTCCCATAAAAATCAGCTTCACGGCTTCTCCTTACTGTTCTCCCTCATCCAGGGCTTCGTACTCCACATCCTCCAGTTCACCCTCGACCTTGCTCACATACATAATGCCATGCAGATGATCGTTTTCATGAGCCATAGCCCGGGCTAAAAGCCCTTCTGCATCAAACTCATAGGGCTGGAAATTAATATCCATTGCCTTGACATGTACCTTCATGGGACGGGTGACAATACCCTGCTTATCCGGTACAGAGAGGCAGCCTTCCTCACCGGTCTGAACCTCATCCCCAAGCGGAGTCACTTCCGGATTAATGCATACAAAGCGCTTGCCATCTCCGATATCAACAACAAAAATCTGACGCAGGATACCAACCTGTGGCGCTGCCAGTCCGACGCCATTGGCATCATACATGGTATCAAACATATCTCGGATCAGCTCCTTGGTTTTGTCAGTTACTTCTTTTACTGCTTTTGTTTCCTTTTCCAGAATCGGGTCTCCTATAACCCGGATTGTTCTGAGTGCCATAAAAAATCTCCTTTATACTATTGCTATGGTTATGTCATTATTTCCATGCCATTATTTTTGTGTCATTATCCTGATGCCATCATTAAAATAAAGCATATCTTACTGCAGATCAAAATTTAACAGGATCTGACTACGGCGGTCATGCTGACGGATCAGCTCCTGGCATTGATCCCGTAGTTGGATAATTATATCATGTGACCCATGTTTAATATATATAATTTTTCTGAAAATGTCATTAACCCGGTATACGGTAGCCCGTAAGGGACCAATGAGCTCTGCATTACAGGCTGCACAGTATCCGGACATTTCCTTAACTGCGAGCTCGGAAACCGCATCCAGCAGATTTTCATCTGCACATTGGAGCTGTATCGTCATGAGCCTCTCTACAGGAGGATATCCCATCAGCTTCCGGAAGGCCATCTCCTGTTCGTAAAATATGCGGTAGTCCTGCCTGGCAGCAAGCTGTATTGCATAGTGCTCCGGCTGATAGGTCTGGATAATCACATGACCTGCTTCTCTGTCCCTTCCGGCACGTCCTGCTGCCTGTGTGATCAGCTGGAAGGTACGTTCCTGTGCCTTGAAATCCGGTGCGGAAAGACTCAGATCTGCCGCGATCATGCCAACCAGCGTCACATCCGGAAAATCATGTCCCTTGACTATCATCTGGGTTCCGATCAGGATATCCGCCCTATGTGCTCGGAAAGCTGCAAGAATCCTTTCGTGACCCCCCTTATTTCGTGTCGTATCCGCATCCATCCGTAAAACTCCGGCATCCGGGAAGCTTTGCTTTACATATTCCTCCAGCCGCTCGGTGCCAAAGCCAAAGGGAGCAAGATACGGAGAGCCACAGGACGGGCACAGCTTCATACGCGGAGTTTCATATCCGCAGTAATGACAGCGCAGCATGCCATCGCGATGCAGCGTAAGTGAAACATCGCAATGAGGACATTTTACAGCTTCACCGCAGCTTCTGCAGCTGATAAAGCTGCTGTAGCCTCTCCGGTTCATAAACAGCATGATCTGCTCTTTTTTATCAAGGGCTTCTGTCATGAGCTCATTAAGACGCCTTGAAAAGATCGACCGGTTTCCCTCGGCGAGCTCTTTTCTTAAATCTATAATCTCGGTCGCAGCCAGTGTGCTTCCGGGCTTTGCTCTGTGCGTAAGCTCAAGAAGGCGGATTTCTCCATGTAAGGCCTTAGTAAAAATGTCAAGAGACGGGGTTGCAGATCCGTATACGACGGGACAATCCGTAAGCTTCGCCCTCTGAAACGCGACATCCCGGGTTTCATACCGCGGAGCTGTCTCCGATTTATAAGCGCCTTCATGCTCCTCATCCATGATGATCAGACCAAGATTGTCAAACGGTGCAAATATAGCAGAACGGGGTCCTACCAGGATATCGACCTCTCCCCGCTCGCACTTCATGTACTGCTCATAGCGTTCTCCAAGACTCATCCGCGAATGCAGTATCGCGACTTTGCCCCGGAAGCGGGACGAAATACGCAGCACCGTCTGAAAGGTTAAGGAAATCTCCGGAATCAGCATGATCACCTTACGCTTAAGCGCCAGTGTTTCCTCTATGGCATGCAGATAGACCTCGGTTTTTCCGGAACCGGTAATACCAAAAACAAGATATCTTGGCGGATCCTGTGTTTTACCTGTATTTTCCGGTTGCGTCAAATCAAGAGAACCGGGAGTTCTGTCCGGAGAGACCTTTTTTCTGGCAAAACAGCTGCGGATGCCGGAAACAATGGCATCCGCAGCTATCTGCTGTTCTGGATTCAGGATATGCTGCTCATCTGTTTCTTCCCGGTATCTCTCCATCGGGTCAATCCGACGCAGATTTTTACGCACCGTCTTTTTAACGGGAAGCACAGTTTTAAGACATTGATTCAGTGTTGTACCATATTCCCGGGACATCCAGACCGCAAGCTGAATCAACTGCTCCTTTACAGAGATTGCATTGGAAACAACGCCGAGGATGTCCTTGAGCTTGTCCTCATCATAGGCACTTTGCTCCGAGAGTGAGATTACATATCCGTTTTTAGGTATTCTGCTATTTCCAAATGGAATCGATACCCGGTCTCCTGCACCTACTTGCATCCCCTCAGGTATATGATAGGTATAAGGTCTGTCCAGAGCTTCATTTGTAATGTCAATAATAACCTGGGCGTACATCAGACCTCATTTCTGAAATCAGCGACAATTTTAGTTAAGCCCATGGAATTGGAGCCTTTAAACAGGATGACGTCGCCGGTTTTTGCAGAGTCCTTAAGAAGACTGCGAAGCGTGTCCAGATCTGAAAAGCACTCGATGACCGGATGCGGAACGGAAGCCTCGATATCCATTTCACCGGATGCTTTTTTCTTAAGCTCCACTTCATCCAGATAGTGCTCCACTCCATTTTGTATATGTTTCGCAAGGGGACCGTACAGATAGATGACATCGACCGGCAGCTGCCCGAGATATTCGCCAACTTCAAAATGATACTGCTCTGACTTTGGACCGAGCTCCAGCATATCTGCAAGGACAGCAATCTTACGGCTGCCCTTCAAATCCGCAAGCACATCCAGACCGGCCTTCATGGAAACCGGAGATGCATTGTAGGCATCATCGATTACCGTGACACCTGCTTTGGTCACAAAGGTTTCACCCCGACCCTTAAGACCGGTAAACTGTTCCAGCGCTCCGGCTGCCTTATTTAGATCAAGCCCGAGCTTGTCTGCTACATGCATCGCAGCTGAAGCATTTTGCAGCATATGATTTCCATGTACCCTTAGCTTTAAAGGAAAGTCCGCGGATGTGTAAAAATGCAGGGAAACACTCTTACCAAGAATCACATCCATGTCATGGATATTTTCCAGCGTGAGCTGTTTTAAAAGCGGATCCTCTCCATTTACATATAAGTCTCCATTTTCCGGCATCCCATCCAGTATGTGCAGCTTTTCCTTCAGGATATTTTCCTGCGTTTTCAGTTGCTCAATATGCGCAATGCCAATGTTGGTTATTACCGCAATGTCCACACAGGCAGTATTGGCAATCCTTGTCATTTCTCCCGGATTTGACATACCCAGCTCAATCACCGCAGCATCCGCGCCGGAACGTGCCATATTGAACATGGTAATCGGAACACCTACCTGAGAGTTGGCATTTCCTGCTGTCTCAAAGACCTTAAGCTGAGAAGCAAGAGCCGACGCAATCATACTGCGGGTCGTCGTCTTACCGACAGAACCTGTCACGCCTATCACGGTTCCATGAAATTTAAGGCGTTCCATGTACCCAATCTGCTGCAGCGCCGTTACCGTATTCTCTACCTGATAAAATCTGACGTCCGGATATTTTGACAGATACTCTGCAACTGGACGACTGGACAATACGGCAATCGCTCCGTGAGAGATTGCCATATCAATAAAATCGTGTCCATCACTTCGCTCACCGATGATCGGCACAAACAGACCATCCGTAATATCCTGCCTGGAATCCAGTACAATCCTCTTAATTCCTGTGTCATCAAATCCAAAGCTTTTATCTGCTGGAATCATTTCTGCTCCTGTCATAAGCCAAACTGTCTTGCGGTTTCTTCAATCACTTCCCGGTCCAGAAAATGCGTCCGCACACCATTCACTTCATTATAGTCTTCATGCCCTTTACCGATGACAGCGATCATATCGCCATCCTCCGCATGCGTCATGGCATATTGGATCGCCTCTCTCCGGTCCGGTACCTCCACATATTTTCCGCCGGCAGGAACCAGAGTTGACTTGATATCATTAATGATATCCTCGGTTTTTTCATACCGTGAGTTATCCGCAGTGAGAATGCTCAGATCCGCCATTTTAGCCGCGGTTTCTCCCATGCCATATCTCCGCTCCTTGGAACGGTTGCCTCCGCAGCCAAATACCACAACAAGGCGTTTCGGATGGTATGCACGCAGTGTACTCAGTAGATTTTCCATTGCCATGGCATTGTGCGCATAATCTACAATTACCGTCATGCGACTGTTCTTAAATGCAATTTCAACTCTGCCATCAACCTTAACATAGCGCATAGCTTCCAGGATCCGGTAAGAGTCAATGCCGATCAGGCTGCAGACAGAGATTGCCGCCATAGCATTATACACATTATATCGGCCCGGCAGATCCAGCTTTACATCCAGCCGCAGACGATTTCTGCCTCGTACCTGAAACTCCACGCCGGTAAATTGATCGGTATGTACATGCTCGATGCTGCTGCCCATAAAGTCTGCCGTCCGGTCCAATGCAAAGGTATACATTTTGCAGGGCGCATTCTGCAAAAGCTCATCTGCATAGTCGGCATCCAGATTGAGGAGTCCCACCTTGGACTGCCGGAAAATCATGGACTTATAATATTTGTACTCGGCAAAATCCTTGTGTTCATTGGGACCGATATGATCCGGCTCGATATTGGTAAAAATACCGTAATCAAACTGGATTCCGTCCGTGCGGTGCAGCTTGAAGCCCTGGGAAGAAGCTTCCATGACAAGATATTCGCATCCGGCATCCCGCATTTTACGGAAGTAGCTGTGGAGGTCATAAGACTCAGGAGTTGTGTTTTTTGTTTCAAAATGTCTGCCGCAATACTCCACTCCTGTCGTTCCGATGATACCGCATCTCTTTCCGGCAGTTTCCAGGATGCTTCGGATCATATGTGCTGTAGTCGTTTTACCCTTGGTACCGGTCACGGCGATCACCGTCATCTCACGTGCAGGGTATCCGAAGCGCGCTGCTGAGAGCTTTGCCAGCGCCTCCCTTGCAGAGTCAACTCTGATCAGGGCAACGCCGTCCGGCAGATCCTCAAGTGAAACAGGCAGTTTTTTCGGTTCCTCCTCTACTACAATTGCAGAAGCTCCCTGACGGATGACCTCCGGGAGAAAGCTATGAGAGTCTACGTTGGCACCCTTCATGCATACAAAGACAGTCTCCGGGGCAGCCTTTCTGGAATCAAATACCACCTCGGATACCTCGACCTTGTCCGGATTACCATGAACGACAGTATAGTTTATATCATTAAGCCAGTCACTGAATTTTGGCATGGGTTATCTTCCTTTTAAAATAGTAAATTTGAGCATACGCATCACGGCTGTCTTACGTAAACTACTCAGACAGCCATGCTTTTATCCGTATCAGAATCAGAACAAACCGGTAATCTTTCCGTCTACCACATCGATATCAAAGGCGGCAGGTTTTTTGGGCAGACCCGGCATCGTCATGATGTCACCGGTCAGACATACGACAAATCCGGCACCGGCTGAGACATAGACATCCCGTACAGTGATCCGGAAGCCTGTAGGACGTCCCAGTTTTTTAGGATCATCAGAAAGGCTGTATTGTGTCTTGGCCATACATACCGGCATATCAGCAAAGCCAAGCTCCGTGAGCTTTTTCAGCTCCTTCTGCGCCTTAGGAGCAAAGTCAACGCCATCTGCTCCGTAGATGTTGGTGGCAACTGCCCGTACCTTATCCTCCAGAGAGTCCGAGAGCTTCTGAACAGGTGTGAAATGCGCTTCCTTGGTTTCCAGTGTTCTCACAACAGCCTCTGCCAAAGCAGCTCCGCCCTTGGCACCCTCGCCATGCACCTTGGAAAGTGCGAAATCTGCGCCCTTACTGCGGCAGAAATCCTCAATAAATTGAAGCTCTGCCTCGGTATCTGTAGCAAACTGATTTATTGCTACAACTACCGGAACGCCAAAGTTCTGTAGATTTTCAATATGTTTCTCAAGATTCACGATGCCCTTTTTAAGAGCTTCCAGATTTTCCGGAACCAGCTCTGTCTTAGGCACGCCACCGTTATATTTAAGCGCACGTACAGTTGCAACCAACACTACCGCATCCGGACTCAATCCCGCCATCTGGCATTTGATATCAAAAAACTTCTCGGCTCCAAGATCGGCACCAAAGCCTGCCTCTGTAACGGCAATATCTCCAAGTTTCATTGCAAATCTTGTCGCCTGCACGGAGTTGCAGCCATGCGCAATATTGGCAAACGGACCGCCATGAACAATTGCCATGTTATGCTCCAGTGTCTGAATGATATTCGGTTTGATTGCATCCTTAAGCAGTGCAGCCATTGCACCGACGGCATGCAGATCTTTTGCCGTTACAGGCTTACCGTCTACATCATAGGCGACAATGATTCTCGCAAGGCGTTTCTTAAGATCCTCCATGCCGTTCTGCAGACACAGGATAGCCATGATTTCTGATGCTACAGTAATGACAAAATGATCCTCACGAACTACGCCATCTCCCTTGCCACCAAGACCTACAACAATATTTCTAAGCACACGATCATTCATGTCCTCACAGCGCTTCCAGTTAATGGCTTTAGGATCAATCCTCAGCTCATTTCCCTGCTTGATATGATTATCAAGTAAGGCAGCAAGGAGATTGTTGGCACTCGTAATCGCGTGGAAGTCACCTGTGAAATGCAGATTCAGATCCTCCATCGGTACAACCTGTGCGTATCCGCCTCCTGCAGCACCGCCCTTAATACCAAAGCAAGGACCGAGACTTGGCTCACGCAGTGCAACGACAGCTTTTTTTCCAATGTAATTCAAGGCATCTGTTAGTCCGATGGACGTTGTGGTTTTTCCCTCTCCGGCAGGCGTTGGATTGATGGCAGTCACCAGGACAAGTTTCCCGTCCGGGCGATCCTTGACTTTCTCCCATAAATCATCGGAAAGCTTTGCCTTGTACTTTCCGTAGAGCTCCAGGTCATCCTCCTCAATGCCATATTTTGCAGCGACATCCTTGATTCTGAACATTTCAGCTTCCTGTGCGATTTGGATATCCGATTTCATCCTTTTTACCTCGTACTTTCCAATCAACGCTTCTCTCTGACCTGTGCTTTAACCGGAAATCATCTGGTCAAACTCATCAATCGTCATGAGAATCTTCCTTGGCTTCGTACCTTCCTCCGGTCCGACAACCTGTGCCTCCGCCAGCTGGTCCATGATACGTGCAGCACGGTTAAATCCGATACGGAATTTCCGCTGCAGCATACCTATGGATGCCTTCTCTGACTCTATGATCAGAGCGCCTGCTTCATTAAACAGTTCATCTCTGTCATTTTGTGCTCCACCCCCGGCACCTGAGCCGGAATTGTCCAGAGTATTTTTAATATTGTCATTATACTCCGCTTCTGTATTTTCTTTAAGGAAATCTACAACTGTCTGAACTTCCTCATCAGACACAAAAGCACCCTGGACACGAATCGGCTTTGGAAGCCCCTGCGGGAAAAAGAGCATATCGCCCTTACCGAGAAGCTTTTCCGCTCCGTTCATATCAATAATGGTGCGGGAGTCCACACCTGAGGAAACAGCGAATGCAATCCGCGATGGGACATTCGCCTTGATAAGTCCCGTAATGACATTAACAGATGGCCGCTGGGTTGCAATCACAAGATGCATACCACAGGCTCTTGCAAGCTGTGCAATACGGCAGATGGCATCCTCCACCTCCTGCGCGGAGACCATCATAAGATCTGCAAGCTCATCAATAATAATTAAAATCTGAGGAAGCTTCGCGGGCTTCTGCTCGTCCGGGATCTCAGGATCCTTACGCACCTGCTCGACCTTTTCGTTATAGCCCTTCAGGTCCCTTGACCCGGTGGCGGCGAACTTTTTATATCGATCCGTCATCTCGGCGACACACCAGTTAAGCGCGGCTGCCGCTTTTTTGGGATCTGTCACAACAGGAATCAACAGATGCGGGATGCCATTGTATACCTGAAGCTCCACCACTTTGGGATCCACCATGATCATCCGGACATCCTCCGGCTTGTACTTATAAATAATCGACATGATCAAAGTATTGATCGAAACCGACTTACCGGAGCCGGTGGCTCCTGCAATCAGAAGATGGGGCATCTTGGCAATGTCTGTTACCACAGTGTTACCGGCAATATCCTTACCTACACCAAATGCAATCTTAGCTTTGGAGGACTGAAATTCTTTGGAGGCAAGCACATCTCCAAGGTAAACAACCTGGCTCTTTTTATTAGGAACCTCGATACCGACAGCGGATTTCCCTGGAATCGGTGCCTCAATACGGATATCCGCAGCCGCAAGGCGCATCTTGATATCATCACTTAACGAAGTGATCCTGGATACCTTGACTCCGATTTCCGGCTGCAGCTCATATCTTGTCACCGCGGGACCAACAGTAACATTGGTCACAGTAACTCCTACGCCAAAGCTCTTTAGTGTCTGCTGCAGGATAATCGCGTTTTTTTGTATTTCCTCACGAGAGTCCATATCCTGCTCGCCGCCTCTTTTGAGCAACGTAAGCGGTGGAAAGATATATGGCTTCACAGGCTTTTTTTCAAGGATTTCCTGCTGAACCTTGGCATTGTCAGCTTCCGAAGCAGCTTCCTGCTTTCTTGCTTCGATCTTTTTCTGAACCGACTCTACATCAGAATCAATCACTTTCCCATTGGAAGTTATGATTCTGCGATTCCCACTCTCGCCCTCTCCAGAGTGAAGGCGGATTTTATCAGGTGCAGAAGTTTCTGTCATAAGAGGCTCTGTAGAACCGGTCCTGAGCGCCCGCTCCT
>DJXY01000026.1 GCA_002449915.1 Oribacterium sp. UBA6992 | reverse complement strand
GAGATGCCGTCAGGGTTGCCCGATTCATACTAATATCCCGGAGATGATCCGGCTCTTTAAAAACAACGAGCTGGAAGTGGCAGCCGGTATGCTTTTTGCTAATAACCCTCTGTCGGTTGTCTGCTCATTGGTATGTGATCATTCCAAGCAGTGTGAGGGACATTGTATCCGTGGTATTAAGGGAGAGCCTGTACACATTTCTTCCATTGAGAATTATATATCGGATTCCTGCTTTGAAAGAATTAAAATCAATATGGCGGAACCTAATGGCATGAAGGCAGCTGTGATTGGTGCTGGTCCTGCGGGGATTACCATTGCGATTATTCTTGCCAGCAAGGGATATAAGGTTACTGTTTTTGAAGCAAGAGATAAGATCGGCGGCATCATGCGATATGGTATCCCTGAGTTCCGTCTACCGCACAGTATCCTGGACCGCTACTATACCAAGATGAAGGAAATGGGGATTCTCTTCCGTCCTAATTTCACGATTGGCGGTAATATTACGATTGAGGATCTTTTTAAAGATGGATATAAATCGATCTTTATCGGCACAGGCGCCTGGAGACCAAAACGGATGATGATTCCGGGAGAGACCTTTGGTAATGTGCATTATGCTATTAATTATCTCAACAACCCGGATGTGGTAGATCTTGGCAAGTCCGTTGCAATTTTCGGTGCCGGCAATTCTGCTATGGATGTAGCAAGGACAGCGATTCGTAAAGGATGCCGGGATGTCACAGTGTATGTGCGGAGTGACACGGTTTCCGCCTCACCGGATGAGTATGAGCTTGCCAAACTGGATGGTGTAAAATTTGAGTTCCATAAGACAGCCATTGAAATCAAGGATGAAGGTCCTGTGATCTGTGATACAGAAAAAGATGCAGATGGACATACAATTATCAAGCAGGAAACTGCCAGACTGGTCCCAACTGACAGTGTGGTGATTTCTGTTTCGCAGGTTCCGAGACATCGGCTTGTCGAGCATAGTACAGAGCTTAAGCTCAATGAGCGCGGCAATCTTATGACAGATGAGGAAGGTGAGACGACCATGAAGGGAGTCTTTGCTTCCGGGGATGTTGCAACAGGCGCCAAAACCGTTGTACATGCGGTTAATGACTCCAAAAAAATTGCGGAGGAGATGGACCGCTATATGCAGAGTCTCAAGGATTAAGGCAGTCTTGCTGGCTTGAGATCATTTATACCATGATGCAGTTCACATTGCAGGATGTGTAGGACATAGCAGAACAACATGAACTACTTCCACAGGACAGACTGTGGGAGCTGCCAGAACAACATATAACAAGATATAACAGAAAGTCAGAACAGGAGAGAAAAATCTTTCACTTTTCTGACTTTTTGTTTATAATGGATTTGCCGGTGCAGAACCGGCGTTGTTTCAGCGTATCTTTTTTATCATCACATAGAGTCTGGAGCGCAGTCACTGTGATATGGCAAAAGAACTCTTGAAAGGAGTTTTATGCAAGTTACACGTGGCGGTATCATTACAGAACTTTTAAAGGACGTTCAGATTCCCAGGATGTTCCGGGCGCATCAGAGTTTTCCAGCAGAAAAAATTGAGCCGGCAGACATTCCGGCGGTGGTTTTCAGGGAGATGGGACAGGAGGCATTTGCTTCCAAAATCCAGCCGGGCATGGACATCGCCATCACCGCGGGAAGTCGGGGAATACGGAATGTGGATAGTATTACCAGGGCAATCGTTGATTTTGTGAAGTCCCGGGGAGCGGATCCGTTTATTGTACCCGCGATGGGATCTCATGGCGGTGCAACGGCAGAGGGTCAGGTAGAAGTACTGCGAAGCTATAACATTACCGAGGAATCTATGGGATGTCCGATTAAATCCTCGATGGAAGTTGTGGAGCTTGGAAAATCTACCCTTGGAAAAACCGTATATCTCGACAAAAATGCATTCTTATCCGATGGCATTATAGTCTCCTGCCGTCTGAAACCGCATAATGCCTTTAGAGGAAAGGTAGAGTCCGGTCCTTGCAAGATGATGACTGTCGGGCTTGGAAAACAGAAGGGTGCAGCACTGGTTCATGCCGATGGGATGGATCATATTGCGGAAAATATACCGGACATGGCTCAGGTTGTGCTTAATTCCGGCAAAATTCTTTTTGCGATTCCGTGCCTTGAAAATGCGTATGATGAGACCATGAAGATTGAAGCAATCCAGCCTCAAAATATCATTGAACGGGAGTCGGAGCTTCTCAAGCTTGCATTTCAAAATATGCCATCGCTTCTTGTGGGAGAGGGCGATGTGCTGATCGTTGACTGGATCGGCAAAAACTTTTCCGGTTCCGGTGTGGATCCCAATATTACAGGGACATTCTCCACTCCATATGCGCATGGGGGCATCAAGGTGCAGAGATCGGCATTTCTTAATCTTACAGCCGAATCTCATGGCAACGCGCTCGGAACCGGGCTTGCGAGTGCAATCACCAAAAAGATTTTTGATGCGATGGACGTCGAGCAGATGTACGCCAACTGCATCACCAATACTGTTATTTCCTCCTCGTCCATTCCGATTGTACTGGCTACCGATAAGGAAGCCATTCAGTTTTGCATTACGACCTGCAACCGTATTGATAAGACAAATCCACGGATTGTGCGGATTCCCAATTCTCTCCATATCGCTGACATTATGCTGTCGGAAGCGTACTACAAAGATGTGCAGGAAGGAAAATATGCAGGACTCACAGCAACGGGAGGACCGGAGGAGCTTTTATGGGATCAGGAGGAAAATCTGATTACGCCGATCTGCTGATCATGGGTTAAGAGCAGTTAAGACCGGTGCTGCCAAAGATGGTTTCCTGAGTTATAATTGTAGAGTATCATAGACCTCGGAGGAAATCTTATGTCAGATCATGAAGCGATTACCGGAACTTTGGCAAAGGCAGCGGATCGGTATGCCATGGAAACGCTTGGCATGAAATCACTTGAACTCATGGAACATGCCAGTGCCAAGGTAGCCGATTATATCATAAAGCACTATGCAGATCAGAAAAATGTCAGCATCAGCATACTCTCGGGTGTCGGAAATAATGGAGCCGATGGTGTATGTGCCGGGAGGATACTGCTTAAGGCGGGATATAAACCCAGGGTCTATATCATCGGTAAACCGGAGAAAGCAAGCTGGGAGATGCTGTATCAGCTCTTTTACTTTACGCAGGCAGGAGGCGAGGTCCGACTTTACTGTGAGGGAGATCCGCTTCCGGATGGAGATATCCTGATTGATGGAATTTTTGGGATAGGGCTGCACCGTCCGATTGAGGGTAATTATCGGAGCTTTATTGCGGAGGCGAATGCACATCCCCATGCTTTTACGCTTGCGATCGATGTGCCATCCGGCATCAATTCGGATACAGGCGAGCTGATGGGTATAGGCATCCAGGCGGATGTTACGATTACATTTGGACGGAATAAAATCGGTATGCTCCGGGATCCGGGCAGAAGCTATGCCGGTGAAGTTCTGGTAGAGGATATCGGCATTCCGGACGAGGTTTATGATAGACTTAAATCTGCCGGGAAATAAATATTCGGACTCGGAAATCAGATTTAGAAACCATGAAATCTGATAAGATACGTTAAGACCGGATCTATAAAGTAAGATGGGATCAGATCTGATAAGGTGTGATTCGCGCGGAGCAATCTATTAGGATGAAGTTTGATTATCTGTGCATAGAAAGGATACAGGATGGCAGAAGTACAGAAACTTAAAATTGGATTTATCGGACTTGGAAACATGGGAGGAGCGATCGCGGAGGGACTTGTCCGCTCCGGCATTTCCGCAGACAAGATCTATGCATGTGCCGGACATTTTGATAAGCTTACGGCAAAATGCAAGGAACTTGGCACACTTACAGAGCTACATATGGACGCGCATGCTTCTGCCCCAACGGCACATGCCTGTCATGATGCAGCAGAGGTTGCGGATCATACAGATGTGATATTCATTGCTGTAAAGCCGGACAAAATCCCGGAGCTTATCCGTCCGGCAGCGAAGCATTTTAGCGGAAAGCTTGTGATCTCCGTTGCCTGGGGATATACACTGGAGAGATTTCAGAAAGAAAGACTTCTTCCGGAGTCGACTGAGCTTCTCTGTACTATCCCCAATACTCCGGTATCGATCTGTAAAGGTATTTTTATCGTAGAAAAGGTCAATACTCTGACAGAGCAGAGCAGCAAGCTTGTGGAGGAACTCCTCGGCAGGATTTCACTTTTGATACCGGTAGATACCAGGCTTATGGATATTGGGGGCATTGTCGGAGGATGTGCCCCGGCATTTGTAGACGTCTTTATGGAAGCCATGGCAGATGCTGCTGTCATGTATGGCGTACCGAGAGCTACCGCATATCAGATGGTAGCCAGGATGATGGAAGGTACGGCGGCATTACAGCTTGCAAGCGGCAAGCATCCTGCAGCCATGAAGGATGAGGTCTGCTCGCCAGGCGGATCCACAATCCGTGGCATTGCGTCTCTTGAGGAGCATGGTTTCCGGGGAACGGTCATTGATGCGGTGAAAGCCATAGAAGGCAAGTAAACTGCAAGCTGTCACGATATTCTATAGTTTATTTTTCCAGGGCCTCGATGATCAGATCGAGGTCCTTTTGATAATTTTCCTGCACCGGAACACGGTACAGAGGGATGCCGATCTTTTTAAATAGTTTGTTTTTAAAATCATCTATCTGACGTGCCGTGCGATCCTCGTGACTTGCGTCATCCAGCTCAATCGCCAGGAGAACATTGCAGTTAAAGTCACAGATCACAAAATCCACATGGCGGGAACGGATATATCCGCGATAACGGAGATAATTCTGCTTGTCTGTCACATAGCAGAGATCCTCGAGACGCACCTTGGGGCAGATCATATAAGAGCCGGGGATTACGGTCCGGAGTTTACGGAAAAAAGCATATTCCGTATTGGTCAGGAGGTTCTTGGCTGCGTAAGGATAATGATGGATCGGCTTAAACTTCCGCTCTTTATGGAGTTTTCTGATTAAGAGAATCAGAAACAGTAAAAGTACAAGAAGCCATACCGACAGATGGCTTTGGTTTAAATCAGGATTATGTAAAAATTGTTTCAGGTGTTGTAATGTCTGTATCATAGCTGTAGATTCTACCATAAAGCCGTTGCAAAAATCCAGTTGAGAGCTAAGACAAATGACTGTGGTAAAACATGCCGGAAAGCTTACGTCAAATTATTTCCGTTTGTGCTTTCCAGCTCCAGCAGATATCTTTTTTTCTCCAGCCCGCCGGCATATCCGGTCAGGCTTCCGTCTGAACCAAGGACCCGATGGCAAGGCACAATAATGGAAACCGGATTATGTCCGACTGCCCCTCCAACCGCCTGTGCCGACATGTGCGCGACCTCACGCATTGCTGCGATCTGATCAGCGATTTCCCGGTAGCTTCGTGTGCTGCCATAAGGGATCGTCAGGAGGATGGACCAGACCATTTTCTGGAAATCGGTTCCTCTTAAATGAAGCTTCGGAGTAAAGTCCGGGCAGATGCCGCTAAAGTAGAGATCCAGCCAGCGGGAGGTCTCATAAAATACAGGGAAGTCTGATTCCGCTACGTTTCCATTTATGCCAAGAGCAAAATATTTCTGATCATCAAACCAGAGACCGGTGAGAGCTTTACCATCGCTTGCCATTGTCATATTGCCAAGCGGCGAAGTGTAGTGATGCAGATAATTCATGATGAGATATCCTTTCTGCAAGAAACCTGGATCAGGTGGATATGACTGCGTTTTTTCTTTTTATAATGTGTAAATCAGACAGACGATTTAGAACTTGTCAACAAATGTCAACAGGTTTTAAACGGATAATGGTTATTAAAAAGCCTTAAGAATGGCTAATAACCGTCATTCTCAAGGCCCTAATTCCGTGGAGAGTACAGGACTCGAACCTGCGACCCCTTGCGTGTGATGCAAATGCTCTACCAGCTGAGCTAACCCTCCAGGCAAATCTTCTAAACAATTGTCAATTCTATCACAAATTTCAGAAATGCCAAGACTTTTCCGGACATCTTTTATCCATTTTTTAACCAGTTGGGGATATGATGCACTTTTCCGGCTCTGAGATATGGAGATTCCGTCGGATATTTTGTTCAGGACAGGCGCCGCCTTTTGTCGCTTAAGACTTGCATGGGCTTCAGGATTCATTTATACTAGCTTCACTATGATATTAAACGTCGCTAATTTAAATAAAACATTTGTCGGTAAGCAGATCCTTAAGGATGTCTGCTTCCATATTGAAGATAAAGAGAAGGCCGCAATTGTGGGGATCAATGGTTCCGGCAAGACGACCCTGATTAAGTGCATCCTTGGTGAGGAGGAACCAGATGACAGTAACACGGTCATTGCGCTTGCCAAAGGGAAAAAGATCGGATATCTTGCGCAGCAGCATGCCGATATGCCTGGCGTGGAGCCGGAGGACCGGGAACTGGATCTGTCAGATGCCAAGGACCGGGCGCTGAAACAGGAGCTCGATTCCTATAGTGATGATTTTGCCTCTCTCTCCGGTGGACAGAAAACACGGAAACGTCTGGAGGAAATTCTGCTTACCAAGCCGGACCTTCTGATCCTGGATGAGCCGACGAACCATCTTGACATCGAGTCGATTCAATGGTTGGAAAAGGTGCTGAAGCACTATGATGGAGCTGTACTGCTGGTTTCCCATGACCGGTATTTTCTGGATCATGTTGTAAGTAAAATCATTGACCTGGATCATGGCAGAGCCCGGATGTACAAGGGAAATTATTCTGAGTATGCTGCCAAAAAAAAGATGATCCGTGACGCGGAGTTGAAGGCATATCTGAATCAGCAGGAGGAGCTGCAGCATCAGCAGGCGGTTATTGACAAGCTGAAGCAGTTTAATCGTGAAAAGTCTATCAAAAGGGCAGAATCCCGTGAAAAAGCGCTTGCCAAGATCGAGCGTCTGGATAAGCCAGAGGAAATCGACAATGAAATGCGGCTTGCTCTTACTCCGAGTGTTCAGTCAGGAAATGATGTACTCTCGGTGAAGGGGCTGTCCAAGTCCTTTGGCGACAAAACCTTGTTTACAGATATCAGCTTTGAGATCAAGCGCGGCGAGCATGTTGCCATTATCGGTGCAAACGGTACCGGCAAGACCACGATGCTCAAAATCTTAAACAGGCTGGAGGATGCCAGCGCAGGGGAGTTCCGTTTGGGAACCAATGTTGAGATCGGATATTACGATCAGGAGCATGCGGTACTGCACATGGATAAGACAATTTTTGATGAGATCCAGGATGATTATCCGTATCTCAACAATACCAAGGTTCGGAATGTCCTCGCCGCGTTCCTGTTCCGGGGAGACGATGTTTATAAACGGATCGGGGATCTCTCCGGAGGAGAGCAGGGTCGAGTATCCCTCGCCAAGCTGATGCTGTCCAATGCCAATTTCCTGATTCTGGATGAGCCGACCAACCACCTTGATATTCAAGGGCGGGAAGTGCTGGAGGATGCCATCAATCAATATGAGGGCACGGTTTTGTATGTTTCGCATGACCGGTATTTTATTAACCGTACTGCTACGCGGATCCTGGAGCTTTTTGAAAACCGTTTTGATAATTACATCGGAAACTACGATTACTATCTTAGTAAAAAAGATGATGTACGGCGTTACGGTGGTTCGGTTTTGGATGCGAATGCTTCGTCCCAGCGGAAGCGCGAGTCCTCGATTCCAAATCCGGAACTGAAGTCCTCACAGAAAACCGACTGGGAGCTGCAGAAGGAATACAAGAAGGAGCTTCAGAAGCTGGAACGGGATCTAAAGTCCATAGAGCAGGAAATTCAGAAGCTGGAAGCCCGCAATCAGGAGCTCGATGATGAATACCAGAATCCTGACATTGCAGCAGACGTCGGGAAGCTTATGCAGCTTCATAAAGAGCATGAAGCTAACGATGACCGTCTCTCAGATCTCTATGAAAGCTGGGAAAATACTTCCGAGCGCCTCGAGGAGCTGCGACAGCAGGACCCGTCTCAGAGCGAATGATAGAGTAATATATTTAAGATTTATTTATAAGAATGAGAATTTACTTAATAGAGGATGTCACACGATGATATGCTCCCTTCCAAGCAGGACAAGATTTTTATTATTTCTCTTGTCTACCTAGAAGGGAGCATATCATATTCTTACAGCAGTTCTCGGCCAATGGCTTCACATACTTGTACTGTGCATACGTATTATTTACTATATAGGATTCCTTTATGATCGAGCGCATGTACGTTATATTTCCGGATCAGATCTGCCAGTACAAGCTCCGGTACGGTGAGATAGTCGTCCTTTCGGAATGCAACGCAGGTGGTCCAGGCAGGAAAGGGTTCACAGTGGAAATAGCGGATTGGGGCAGACAGATCCATGTACGCCTGTGGAAAAAACGCGGAGGCAATCTGCTGTCGTACCATGGCAAGACGAGTGGCGGAATCCTGTGTCTTAAAAAGTACCGGAGGAGTGATGCCGGCAGTGCGGAGCATCTCCTGCTCCATATCATAGCCCCTCGTAACTTCCGTGCTCAGTATAAACGGACTGTCTGCAAGCTTTCGGAGATCCAGTGTCGGGAGTGGCGCAGTGGGAGATGGGAGAGGCAGAACATCTCTGACCATCGGGTGAGATGCGGGCACACCCAGGATATACTCCTCCCTGGCACCTTTAATGTAAGAAAACAACGGATTTCGATTGTCAGACCGGTAAGAAAGACATGCGAGATCCACTTCCCGGTTTTCCAATAAAGTTTCCATCTCTTTGTTTCTTGCTTCTTTTATTCTAAATACAATATGCGGATACAGGAGATGAAATACCGGAAAAATGGTCTGAAACATGCGGGAACCCCGTTCCGGTGTATAGGTTATGGAGATTTCTCCTGCTTTTTCATGTGAGATGTCGCTGATTCTTTTATAGGTCTGGTCACGGATCGAAAGGATGCGATGTGCATTTTCGAGATAGATCCTGCCTGCCATCGTTGGCACCATGCTTCGTTTCACGCGGTCAAACAAAGACACCCCAAGCTCCTTTTCCAGATGCAGAAGCTGCTGATTAAGAGCGGACTGTGTAATGTAAAGCCTGTCCGCGGCTTTTGAAATCGAACCTTCCTTCTCGATCATTACGATATTTTCAATCTGCTTCAGATCCATAATGATATCCTCCTGTGAAATCAAAATATCTAAGACATCATCTTAAAAGCTATAAGTTGAATTAAGACAATTCTCAGTATATAGTTTTGATAAATCGTTGACAAGATGGTTCAGGAGGAAAAAACAATGGCTTTTAGATGTACAAAAGCACCGAAGGATCCGGTAGCGACGCTTGCATATCATCCTTGGGATATGGCAATTGATGCTTTTCAGGTTTCACCGAGAACCTGGTATGTTTCAGGACAGACCTGGGTAGGCGCTTACCTTATTGAGACAAGTGAGGGATGCATCCTGATTGATACTGCTATCCCGGAAAGCGCTTATATGCTGGTAAACGGTATTTATCAGTCAGGTCACAAGCCTTCGGATATCAAAAAAATTCTTTTAAGTCATGCGCATTTTGACCATTGCGGAGCAGCGGCTCTGATGCAGCATCTCACTGGAGCAGAGCTTTGGATGTCCAAGGAGGATTGGGAGTTTTATCAAAAGGTGCCGGAGGAGACACTGGTTCTGGATAAGGATTCGCATCCTCAGGATTTTAAGGTAGATCATTTTTACAGTGATGATACTCCGGTCACATTGGGAGATATTTCGATCCGTACAATGCTTACACCAGGACATACGATTGGATGTACCAGCTTTTTCTGGGAGGAAGTAAATCCGGCGGACGGTAAGACCTACACAGTTGCAATGCATGGCGGTGTCGGAGCCAACACAATGAATGATCAGTACTATAGCACCAGCAAGATGCTGACACCGGCGCTTCGCGACCGTTTCTTTGCGGATGAAGCAAAGCTCGAGGCGATGCATGTGGATATTGCGCTGCCAAGTCATCCCAACCAGATAGAAATCGTGGATCGTGCGGGTCAGTATACCAACGAAAACAACATCTACTATGATGAAACCGTTTGGGCTGATTTTATCAGAGAGAGAGTTCGTCAGGTCAAAGCTTTGATGTAATGATGGGGGCAACCGCTTAAAACTTTGAATGAAACAGCTGTGGAGAATCGTGTTTCAGCAGATCGGATTAAAATCCGAAGAAACGTCTGGAAATCATTCAAAAATACGTCAGAACATAAAAGTAAATAAATCATCTGGAAAGAATTAAAGATGATTATGTAAAAGGGGTAAAGTATGTCACAGTTAACAATCGTGCTGCTCATCACGTTATTTATGATGGTGATGTTTATCTGGCACAAGGTACCATTTGGTGTTACAACGATGCTCTGCTGTCTGCTGCTTGCTATGACAGGAGTGGTAGAGCTTAACAAGGCATTTACGGGATTTGGTAACAAGACGGTTGTCCTGATTGCACCGATCCTGGCATTGAGCTCTGTCCTTACTAAGACAGCTCTTGTGGGTAAGATTTCCGGGCTTTTAAATGGACTGAAGGGCAAAGGAGGTATCCTCCTGATCCTGGCATTTTATGGCGTTGCAGCCATCTTTTCACAGTTTGTGCCATCTACAGCGGCACTTGCAATCCTGGTTGTATTTCTTACGACTCTTGATAACAGTGGCGAGATTACAGCGCATCGGCTGATCCTTCCGCTTCTTGGAGTTATGGTTGCATGGAAGTTCCGCCTGCCGGTTGGACTGGGTGCGACAACATTCGCAACGCTTAATGGTTTCTATGAAGGCATTGTCAACAATCCGGATTATATGCTGACGCTGCTTGATCCGTTTAAGTTTGCGATTATTCCGATGATCGTACTTACACTGTACTGCGTTTTTTGCTGGAAGCTGATGCCTAAGGATGAAGCAGTTGGAGCAGGTGTTGATACGTCCAAGCTTAAAAAGGGCAAGGAAGTGGAGCTGCTCCCGGAGGGTAAGCAGAAGATCGTTTATGTAGTATTTGTAGCTGTTATGCTTTGCCTGATTTTTAATAAAGTGACCGGACAGTTTATGTATCTGGCACCTGCTGCCGGTGTGATTATCCTGATTTTTGCCGGATGTATTACAGCGCAGGAAGCAGCAAAGGATATGACGGTTGACATGATCTGGATGCTTGCAGGTGTTCTGATTGTGGCGGATGCGATCGGTTCCTCCGGTGCGGCGGATGTCATCGGTAACTTTATCTTAAAGATCATTGGAGAGAATCCAAGTGCGCTTAAGGTTAATCTGATTTTTTCTGCGGCAACGGTTATTATGACGACTTTCATTTCCAACATGGGTACACAATCGGTGCTGATTCCGATTGCGGCTTCTGTAGCGCTTGCTGCAGGCTGGGATCCGAGAGGACTTGTACTCATCATCGGAACGGCAAACTATTTTGCAGTAGCATTCCCATCCGGATCTGGTGAATGTGCCGTTGCCTTTGCGGCAGGCGAGTATAACCCGGGCAAGGTGCTGAAGTTTACACTACCGTACATGATTCTGGCGATTCTTTCATGTACCATATCTGCAACTTTATTGTACCCTATTGGATAATCTCAGTACAAAGACCGCAACACAAACGGATAAAACTGAAAAAACTTAAGTAACAATCCATAAAAAATCCGGGGCGCCATTCTGTGCCCCGGATTTTTGTATGTTATACTAAGCACATGGAAACATAAGGATGTAAAAGAAAACTGTGGAACTTTTGTCTAAGAAAACAGATTTTTATCATTATTTATGCCGCAGGTCAAGGCGGCGGATTGGAGAGTGTTATGGGGATCAAAAAAGGAAAGCTTGTGATGGAACTACTTGTGGAGACCTATCCGGACCGGATTGTGGAGATGGACAGTGAGCTTGGACATGTCAAAATGATTCCGTTTGGAGGTACGGTGCAGAGTGATCTCTTTAACGGAATCATAGAGCCCTGCGGAGTAGATACCCAGGTCACAAACCAGGCGGGAGTGCGGCACATGTCGGCGCGCTATATGCTGACCGGGAAGGACAGCGATGGTAAGGATTGTCACATCTATCTGGAAAACAATGCGTACTTTACCAACGGAGAACGTCCCAAACCTTGGATCAGTGCACCGGCATTTATTACGGATTCTGCAAAATTGGCTCCGTACCTTCATCGTAACCAGTTTATCGGAGAGGGAATGCGTGAGGAGGACGGGTACCTGCATATCCGCTATTATGAAATTTTACATGAAGTAAAGGCGTGAGAAGTTCACGTCTTTACTTCCCGTGATTCCAGTATTCATCCACCAGTTGGATAAAATCCTTTGCTGCGTTACTGAGATATGAGTTTTTCTGGTAGGTGACGCAGACCTTCCAGGTGGGATGGAAGGGGAGACGGTAAAACTTGACACCCTTGGGATGCTTTTTAACATAATGATACGGGATCAGACCACAGGCAAGACGCGCACGGATCATGGAGAGGATGGTCGTATTGCTGGAGGTTTCAAAAAGAACCGTCGGGGCAAAGCCTGCGTCCCGGAAAATCTGGTCCACCAGCTTCCGGATGGTAGATTCCTTGTACATCATGACAAAAGGCTCATATTGAACAAGTGAGAGCGGGATAACCGGATAGGGATCATTCCCGCTTAAAAATTTAGGATCAATAGGGTACTTCTCCGGAAGTGCCAGATATATTTCCTCACGGAACAAGTCAATATACTCATCAATGGTACGCTGCTGGTCTGTGAGAGTGACAAAACCAATATCCAGCTCACCTCTCCGGATTTCATCCTGCTGCTGCCGGACACTAAGCTCTCGGGGCTCGATGGTAAACTCCGGATAGAGATCGTGAAATCTCGGATAAACGTATGCAAACATATCCGAACCACGTCCAGGAGTCATCCCGACAGAGAGATAGCCTTTATGGGTGTTTACCATATCCGCGATCATCGTATAGGTCTTCTGTTTGATCCGAAGCATCTCCCGCGCGTTTTCCACATAGACCTTACCTTCCGGAGTAAGCGTCCATTCGGACTTGCTTCTTACAAAAAGGGGCGCGCCAAGTTCTTTTTCCAGCTTCTGCAGTTGCTGGGAAAGAGCGGACTGCGTGATAAACAGCTTTTCCGCAGCTTTGGTGACAGAACCCTCGTCTGCAATTTTAAGGATATATTCGATCTGTTTGGTATCCATACAATCTTTATTCTAAAATTTTATTACCTGACTGAAAGTTTCTGAGCCTGGCTTGCCATGCTATGAAACAGTCAATTAGATTCACTTATAAAAGCGTAATATTAATTAATTTTACTTAATCATTGTAGCGCTCTATAATAAATACATCAAGCAGGAAAATGAATATTCTATTGAGTAGTATTTATGGAGGGAACAATGGCTAATAAGCTTTGTATCCGTATTACGGATAAAGACAATGTCGCAATCGCGATCCATGACCTTCAGAAGGGGACAGAGGTGATGCCCGGCGTCGTTACGGCGACGGATATTCCACAGGCGCATAAAATTGCGCTGATGGACCTGCCCAAGGGCTCCGAGGTCATCCGCTATGGGGTAGTACTGGGGACGACATCCGAGGATATCCCCAAGGGCGGCTGGATCAATGAAAAAAATCTCATCATGGCTCCGGCACCGGATCTTGATAAGATGGAATTTGCCACCAATATCCGAACGGATCTGCCAAAACCTAAGAGAACCACCTGGATGGGGTATCGCAACCCGAGAGGAGGCTATGCGGGGACAAGAAATATTCTGGGTATCAACACTACCGTGCAGTGTGTCGCCGGTGTGCTGAATGTTGCAATCCAGAGAATCAAGCGGGAGATTCTGCCGAAATATCCTAATGTGGATGATGTGGTAGCAATCAACCATCCGTATGGCTGCGGTGTGGCGATTGATGCGCCGGATGCGTACATTCCGCAAAAGATTTTGAGAAACATTGCCATGCATCCGAATTTTGGTGGTGTGTTTATGCTGGTTTCTCTGGGATGTGAGAAATTCACCACAGATCGTTTCTGTGAGTGGTGGCCTGAACTCAATACTCCGGAAAATGTCATTGTCCTCCAGCAGTACAAAGGATATCAGGCGATGATGGATGCCATCTGCGAAATGGCGGAAAAGAAGCTTAAGATTTTGAATGAAAGAAGACGGGAGGAGCTGCCGCTCTCAGATCTGCTGGTCGGCATGCAGTGCGGCGGTTCGGATGCGTTTTCCGGTATTACTGCCAATCCGACAGCCGGGTATGCTGCGGATCTGCTGGTCGCAGGCGGTGGTACCGCAATGTTTTCTGAGGTTACTGAGGTTCGGGATGGCGTGCAGTTTATTGCGCATCGCTGCATCAATGAGGAAGTTGGCAAGCGTCTTGTAGAGGAAATGAAATGGTACGACAATTATCTCCGTAAGGGCGGAGTGGATCGTGGTGCCAATACGACTCCTGGCAACAAAAAAGGAGGTCTTTCCAATATCATCGAGAAATCCATGGGATCCATTGCAAAATCCGGATCATCTCCGATTGTAGAGGTACTGTCTCCGGGAGACCGTCCGACAAAACATGGGGAGATTTTTGCGGCTACACCGGCATCGGATCTTGTCTGCGGCCCGTCCCAGCTTGCTTCCGGTATGGGTCTTGAAGTGTTTATGACCGGACGAGGCACTCCATACGGTCTTGCTGCGGCACCGGTGATCAAGCTATGCTCAAGAAATGAAATGAAAGAGCAGTGGCCGGATATTATTGACTTTAATGCAGGTCCTGCAGCCGTCGGAGATAAAACGATTGCGGAGCAGGGAGAGGAACTCTTTGATTTTATCCTGGATGTAGCTTCCGGAATAAAGAAACCATACACAGAGCAGTATGGCTTTGCCAATGATCTCTGCGTCTTTAATCCGGCGCCCATTACCTAATGGACTTGCGGATATTTATAAGCAAGGGGATTTAGACGTAAACAGCGCGTATATGCAGCTATGGTGCGTATATGTGATTGACATAATCATAATGTCATAAATGGGTAAAGCTGGACAGCTGCATTTCATAGATAAGAATACGATAAAGCTTACAAAATCGCAGATCAAATGCGATAGGCTGCAATAAATAGAAACGATATGAAATGATATGAATCCAAATACTTAAAATTGACAAATTGAGCAAAAAACTCCTGATTTTCAGTCGATTTATGGATTGTATCTCTGAGACGCTTCTATTATGATAGGCACGTGAGTTGAGAGATGACTCATTTAAAAAAGGTAATGATTGTTTTTACATAAGAAAGCGAGGAATTAAAATGAAAGTAGGATTTCTTGGACTTGGTATTATGGGACGTCCGATGGCTAAGAACCTTGTAAAGGCAGGCCATGATGTAATGGTTTTTGACTTTAAGCAGGAGGCTATTGACGATCTTGTATCCTGCGGCGCTAAGGCTGGTAAGTGCGGCAGAGATCTGGCTGAGTTTGCAGACGTTGTAATTACAATGGTTCCGAACTCTCCTCATGTTCGTGCAGCTGTATTTAACAAGGATGGTCTTGCAGAGGGCTTCCGCAAGGGTGAGTCTATCCTCATTGATATGTCTTCTATCGATCCGGTTGAGTCAAAGAAGATCGGTGCAGATCTTGAGAAGATCGGCGTAGATATGCTGGATGCTCCTGTTTCCGGTGGTGAGCCAAAGGCTATTGACGGAACTCTTTCTGTAATGGTTGGTGGTAAGAAGGAGAGCTTTGATAAGTATTATGATCTCCTTATGGTTATGGCAGGTTCTGTAGTTTATGTTGGACCTCTGGGATCCGGCAACGTTGCAAAGCTTGCTAACCAGATGGTTGTAGCTGCCAACATCGGTATTGTTGCAGAGGCTCTTACCTTTGCCAAGAAGGCCGGTACAGATCCTGAGCTTGTATATCAGGCAATCCGCGGCGGTCTTGCAGGCTCCACAGTTATGGATGCCAAGGCTCCGATGATGCTTGCAGGCAACTACAAGCCAGGCTTCAGAATTGATCTGCACATCAAGGATCTTACCAATGCTCTGAATGCCGCACATGCCATCAATATGCCGGTTCCTATGACCGCTCATATGATGGAGGTTATGCAGGAGCTTAAGAACCATGATGAGGGTTCCTGCGATCACGATGATATCGTTAAGTACTATGAGAGAATGACTGGCGTATCCATCGTTAAGGACAACAAGTAATTTCATCAGAGCTGCGAGAGCATTTCTGAATTATGAGTAAGGAAGCCCGGCACCCGAGCGTTATTGTATCGACGTCGGGTGCCGGGCTTTTTGCATCCAAAATACGAATTTATATTTTCTGCGTGGAAATTCTTCTGTGAAAGGATCA
The DNA here is from genome assembly GCA_002449915.1 of Oribacterium sp. UBA6992. Taxonomy (GTDB): domain Bacteria; phylum Bacillota; class Clostridia; order Lachnospirales; family Lachnospiraceae; genus Oribacterium. The sequence goes on along the minus strand of DJXY01000026.1, from coordinate 1,429 downwards.
GTAATATGAATACAGATTTTATTAAGGGCGTTGTTGTCCCGATCATCACCGTCATCGACAAGGATGAAAAAATCGATGAAGCCGGTATGAGAAAACAGGTGGACTTTGTAATCAATGGCGGACTGCAGGGTATCCTGGCATTTGGCTCCAATGGTGAGTTCTACCAGATTGAGGAAGACGAAATGGAGCGAGGTCTTAAGATCATGGTAGATCAGGCGGACGGCAGAGTACCTGTATATTTTGGCATTGGTGCGATCAATACCAAAAAGGCAGTACGGCTTGCCAAAATGGCGGTTGCCAATGGCGCAGCATGCGTTTCTGTACTGCAGCCGATGTTCCTTAAGCCGACACATGATGAGCTGTATCTGCATTTTAAGACGATTGCAGAGGCAATTCCGGAGACTCCAGTGCTTCTTTATAATAACCCCGGACGTGTAGGATACGGTATGACTGCAGATCTTGTCACCGAGCTTGCACATGATGTAGACAATATTGTAGGTATGAAGGATACCTCCGGTGACATCACTCTGACAGAGGAGTGTGTCCGCAGAAACCGTGATGTAAATTTCAAGGTCTTTGGAGGTAAGGATACCCTGCTTTATGCATCCCTCTGCGTTGGTGCTGTCGGCGGCGTATGTACCGCTGGTAACTTTATGCCAGGTCTCATCGAGGATGTATATCAGAAATTTGCAGCCGGAGATTTTGAGGGCTCACGCGAAGCACAGTTCAAGCTTAATCCGGTTCGTCTTGCGATGGATAAGGCTTCGTTCCCTGTGGCAGCCAAGGATATGGCTAACATTCGCGGTCAGGAGGTTGGCGACCCGTATCTTCCGTCACTTCCGACCACCAATGCGGCAACACTTGAGTATTTTAAAAAGGTTATGAAAGAGGCAGGGCTGATCTGACAGATCCCCCGTTTATCTATGTGAGGCAGTGAGACGGGAGTCCCGCTGCCTTTTATGTTAAGAGACAGATTTGTTAAGAGGTAGATTATGAAGCATAATGTATTACTTGCCAACGGTGTAACGGTCCCGGCGCTTGGACAGGGCACCTGGTATCTTGGAGAGCAGCGGAACCGCCGGCAGCAGGAGATTGAAGGTATCCGAAAGGGTGTGGAAGCCGGCATGACGTTGATAGATACAGCGGAAATGTATGGCAACGGCGCTGCGGAGGACATGCTGGGTGAGGCGATCAGCACACTGGACCGCTCTCAGCTGTTTCTTGTTTCCAAGGTTCTGCCAGGAAATGCAGGAGGCACGCGGATGCGTCGTGCTCTGGAGGGAAGTCTCTCCCGCATGGGTGTGAAGTATCTGGATCTGTATCTCTATCACTGGAGAGGCCGGTATCCGCTGCAGGAAACGGTAGACCGCCTGGAGGAGCTTAAGGCTGAGGGGCTGATCAAGGCCTGGGGCGTTTCCAATTTTGATAT
>DJXY01000196.1 GCA_002449915.1 Oribacterium sp. UBA6992 | reverse complement strand
GGTCCATCTATGCCGTAGGTGTCCCCTCGATCCTGATGATGTCCATCGGCTCTGTCATGACCTATCTTATGAACCGGATTCTGATCGTTTTTTCAACTACAGCTGCTGCTGTTTTTGGCGTGTACTTCAAGCTTCAGAGCTTCTTTTTCATGCCAATCTTCGGTTTAAATAACGGACTCATCCCGATCCTTGCGTTTAATTACGGAGCTAAAAAGAAGGACCGGATCAAGCATACCCTTCGCTTTGCCATTACTCTGGCTGTATGTGTAATGCTTTTTGGCTCGCTGCTGTTTGAGCTTCTGCCGTCTGTACTGCTTGGAATGTTTAATGCATCTCCGGAAATGATCCGGATCGGTGTTCCGGCACTCAGGATCATCTGCCTGAGCTTCCCGCTGGCAGGAGCAAGTATTGTTATGGGCTCCATCTTCCAGGCATTTTCCGAGAGTATTTACTCTCTTATCATTTCTGTTGCGCGGCAGCTGGTGGTACTGATTCCCATCGCATGGCTTCTCTCCCGGATCGGAGATGTAACCGATGTATGGTGGGCATTTCCGATCTCCGAGATTGCGTCCTTCTGCCTGTCACTATACTTTTTCCGGGGATTATATCGTACAACCGTATCTAAACTGTAACGATAAAAAGTAATGATAAACTATACTTGTAACGAGAAGTAACGAGAACAATAATCCTGGCAGGCATTTCGTAGATCGATAAAGGAGGCTCTCATGGAACTGAAATACAGTCAGCAGGAGGAAATCCGCAATATAAAAAAGCTCCGGGAGCTTACGAAAGAGCTTCCGGAGCTTTGCAGCACCTTTTTCCGCGGGATCGAGCCCCGGACCTCCTCCCGGACACGGATTGCCTATGCCTATGATTTAAAGGTGTTTTTTCAGTATCTGATTGACGAGAACCCTGTGTACAAGGATCATAAAATCCGCGACTTCACACCGGAGGAGATCGAAAAGGTAAGCGTGCTTGACCTTGAGGAATACATGGAATACCTCAAATACCGTCCTACAGCCTCCGATACGGCATCTTCTGCCTCGCAGGGTATACTTAATGGCACAAGAGGTATAAAGCGCAAAATAGCCTCTTTAAAGAGCTTTTACAACTATCTCTACAAGGATGAGATCATTCATCAGAATCCTGCTGCGCTGGTATCTCTTCCAAAGCTCAGGGAGCAGGACATCATCCGCATGGATACCAATGAGGTTGCGGATTTTCTGGATGAGGTTGAGTCGGGAAACCGTCTTACAAAAAAGCAACAGCAGTTCCATGAAAAAACTGCGCTGCGTGACTCTGCCATGATGAATCTGATGCTTGGCACCGGCATCCGTGTCAGCGAATGTGTCGGACTCAATCTCTCCGATGTGGATTTTAATAATGACGGCATTCACATCCACAGAAAAGGCGGAAAGGAAGTAACCGTATATTTCGGGGACGAGGTGGAAAGCATTCTCCGGGAGTATGTCGAGATGCGGAAGCACCTGATCCCAAAATCCGGAAGTGAGGATGCCCTGTTTCTCTCGCTCCAGAATAAGCGCATCGGTGTCCGGGCGGTGGAAAATCTTGTAAAAAAATATGCGATGACTGTCACTCCCGGAAAGCATATCACACCACATAAGCTGCGTAGTACCTACGGCACCAATCTCTACCGGGAAACCGGAGATATTTACCTCGTAGCAGATGTCCTGGGACATAATGATGTCAATACAACCAAAAAGCATTATGCCGCTCTGGAGGATGAACGCCGCCGCTCCGCACGTAACAAGGTGCATCTCCGGGAGGACTGATCTATCTTCTATTCCTTACACTTCATGAGTGCCAGGGTTCCTGTCCGGGCAATCTCGACGATACTGATGGTACGGAGCGTTTTGAGAAAAATCTCCACTCGCTCCGGCGTATCGCAGATCTCGATCATCATCTGTGTCTTGGAGAGATCTACAATCTTTGCCCCCATGATCTGACAGTTTTCCATGATATCCTTCCGGTTGTTCCGGTTATACTTTACCTTTACAAGGGTTAACTCACGCGAGATGCATTCACTTTCCTCAAAGGTCCGGACCTTAATGACATCCAGCTTCTTGTTAAGCTGCTTCTCGATCTGCTCTAAGGTCCGCTCGTCTCCGGAACTCACAATCGTCATACTGGAAACGGAATGATCCTCGGTCTCACCCACCGCAAGGGAATCAATGTTAAAGCAGCGTCTCCAGAAAAGTCCGGCAACCTTGCAGAGGACGCCGGATCGGTTTTCTACCAGTACAGAATATATCCTCTTCATTTACACCACCTCATCCGGATCGGTATCCACTTCCAGAAGAAAGGACTCCTCTTTTTCAAGAAATGCGTCAATAGCCTCCTGCATGCCCTGATCCGAGCGTAATTTCCGGTATTTCATGCCATAGGCTTCCGCAAGCTTGTCAAGCTCCGGACTTCCGCTTAAATCCGTTACGGAAAAACGATCATGATAGGTAAGATGCTGATACTGTCTGACAAGCCCCAGTACATTGTTTTTAAACACGCAGATCTTGACAGGCACATGGTACTGCCGCATCGTGCCAAGCTCCATCATGCTCATCTGAAACGCGCCATCTCCTAAGACCGCTACAACCTCCCGCGCAGGATCCGCAAGCTTTGCACCTACTGCTGCCGGAATCGCATATCCCATGGTTCCCATGCCGCCGGAGGTAAAGAACTTTCCTTTTTTCATAAAGTATCCAGCACAGGACCAGAGCTGATTCTGTCCTACATCCGCAACATATACCGCAGTATCCGGTAAGCTCCGGCAGAGCGTCCGGACAAACTTAAAAGAGGATACATAATCCGGATTTTCCTGCTCCAGACGATGATGAATCGACTCCAGATATTCGCTTCTCACTTCATTTAAATGCTCCATCCACTCCGTATAGTCTCCGGCAGGAGCTTCTTTATTGAGCACCGTAAAAATGCTGCGAATGTCTCCGACCAATGGAATCGTCGGACCCGCATTTTTACCGATTTCCGCCGGATCCACATCAATATGCACCAGCACCTTCCCCTCAGTAATCAGACTCGGCTGGCTGATGCTTCGGTCAGCAACCCTCGCGCCTACCATGAGAATGAGATCCGCTTCATTCATCACCCGGTTTCCATACTTTCTGCCGTTGTTTCCAACCATTCCAAAATAGTACGGATCATCTGTAGGCATGACTCCGATCCCCATCATGGTAGCAACTGTCGGCAGCTGGTTCCGGTTGACAAACTCTCTTACCTCCTGCTCCGCATGGCTGAGATGTACTCCACCGCCGATACAGAGGATCGGACGCTTTGCCTTCTTCAGTTCCTTAAGCAGCTTATCCATCTGTACCTTATTTCCCTGCACCGTGGGCTTATAGGTTCTGAGCTTAACCTCCTCCGGATAGCGGAAGCGGCTGATTTCCTCCTTCTGTACATCAATCGGGATATCAATCAACACCGGTCCCTGACGTCCGGTACTGGCGATATAAAACGCTTCCTTTAAGACCTCAGGGATCTCCTGTACATTCCGGATAATGTAGCTGTACTTTACGAAGGATTCGCAGGCACCCGAAATATCCGCTTCCTGGAAAACATCGCTGCCCATCAAATGACTGTTGACCTGACCGGTAATGCACACCATAGGAATGCTGTCTGCAAATGCCGTCGCAATCCCGGTAATCAGATTGGTCGCGCCGGGACCGGAGGTGACTGCTGCCACCCCGACCTTACCGCTGGTTCTCGCATATCCACTGGCGGCATGCGCTGCATTCTGCTCTTCCCGCACCAGCACGGTTTTAATGTCGGTATCCAGGATGCTGTCATAAAACGGCGCAATTGCCACTCCAGGATAGCCAAATACATACTCCACGCCTTCTTTTTCAAGACACCTTACGATGGCGTCGGCACCTGTCATATATCCTCCTTTACATAGCTAGACAAAATCCCGGCAGTTTCATGCCGCCGGGATTTTCATTTAAGGATTTGAGTCTCAAAAAATTTCAAAGAAGTATCATTTCAGACGAGCTTAAATCCCTCTTCAATAAATTTTTGACGGATGGCTTCAATATGGGCAAAGTCTCTTGTCTCCATCTGCACCGTAAGATAGCATCCGTTGATGTCGGTATTTTCTGCGGAGCTGTTGTGATCCACCTTGGTGACATTGGCGCCCATGGAAGCAATAATACGGGAAACAGCAACCAGCTGTCCCGGCTTATCCAGGAGCTCAATGGTAAGCTCTGCCTTCCGGCCTTCCTTTATGAGACCCCGGTTAATTACGCGGGAAAGGATATTGACATCAATATTACCGCCGCTGACAACACAGACAACCTTCTTGCCTTCCACCGGAAGCTTGTTAAAAAGCACCGCCGCTACAGGAACAGCACCAGCGCCCTCTGATACCACCTTCTGCTTTTCCATCAGGGTCAGGATCGCAGCTGCTGTCTCATCATCTGTAACCGTAACAATGTCATCCACATATTTGGAAACCATGTCAAAGGTAACATCGCCAGGCTTTTTAACCGCGATACCATCCGCAAATGTTGACACGCTGTCAAGTCCTTCCAGCTTATGATCCTTGATAGCCTGATACATAGATGCTGCACCTGCTGCCTGCACACCGTAGACCTTACAGCGGGGATTCAGCATTTTAACCACAAAGGAAATTCCTGAAATCAATCCGCCTCCGCCGATCGGTACTATCACAGCATCCGCGTCGCTTAGCTGGTCCATAATTTCCAGTCCGATGGTACCCTGACCTGCAATGACATCCGGATCATTAAACGGATGGATAAAAACCGCTCCGGTTTCCTGCTGGTATTTTACCGCAGCCTCGTAGGCATCATCGTAGACACCATCAATCATACGTACCTCTGCACCGTATCCACGGGTAGCTTCCACCTTGGAAATCGGTGCAATGGCAGGGAGGAAAATCGTGGATTTGGTACCGGCACGGGTTGCCGCCAGTGCAACTCCCTGTGCATGATTTCCCGCAGAGCATGCTACCACACCTCTGTCCTTCTCCTCCCGGGTCAACGTGGATATCTTGAAATATGCACCCCGGATCTTAAAAGAACCTGTATTCTGCAGATTCTCTGTTTTGAGATAAAGGTCACAGTTTGTATTGATCCTGGTCGCATGTACCAGCTCGGTGCGATTGACTACGGGTTTAAGCACATGAGCTGCCTGATAGACCCGGTCCAGTGTTAGTTCCATAATATTTTCCTCCAGGAAGCCGCATGCTGCGGCTTCCGCATAGTTTTATCCTGCCTTAAGCAAATGACGAGCAATTATCTTGCCTCGTCAAGATCCTTGGTCTGCTTCCATCCCATCTTAGCCCGGAGATCTCTGCCTGTCTCAGATGCAAGCGTATTGGCATGAGCCTCTCTCATAGCATAGAAGGAAGGTCTGCCAGCCTTGTTTTCAAGCAACCAGTTCTTGGCAAAGGTACCATCCTGGATCTCGCTCAGCACATCCTTCATAGCCTGCTTTACCTCCGGTCCGATGATTCTCTTACCGGATACATAATCGCCGTACTCTGCAGTATCGGAGATGGAATACCGCATGCCCTCAAATCCTGCATTAAAGATCAGGTCTACAATCAGTTTCATCTCGTGGATACACTCAAAATAAGCATTCTCCGGCTTATAGCCTGCCTCAACAAGCGTATTGAAGCCTGCCTCCATCAGTGCACAAACGCCGCCGCAAAGCACTGCCTGCTCACCAAACAGATCGGTCTCTGTTTCCTCACGGAAGGTTGTCTCCAGGATTCCTCCTCTTGCACCGCCGATGGCAGCAGCATATGCCTTGGCAACATCCATGGTATTTCCTGCCGGATCCTGATAGCATGCAACCAGGCATGGTACACCCTTACCGTCAACGTACTGAGAACGAACTGTATGTCCCGGTCCCTTAGGAGCGATCATCATTACATTAACATCCTTAGGCGGGATGATGCAATGGAAGTGAATATTGAAACCATGAGCAAATGCAATGGTCTTGCCCGGAGCAAGGTTCGGAGCGATTTCGTTTTTATAAAGCTCTGCCTGCTTCTCATCATTGACAAGGATCATGATGATGTCTGCTCTCCTGGTTGCCTCTGCAGTGGTGTAAACCTCAAAGCCCTGTTCTCTTGCCTTGGCAGCACTCTTGGAGCCCTCATAGAGACCGACAATAACATTAACACCGGAATCTCTCAGGTTAAGAGCATGTGCATGGCCCTGGGAGCCGTAGCCGATGACAGCAACGGTCTTTCCATTTAACAGATTAAGATCGCAATCCTTCTCGTAGTACATTACAGCAGCCATAGTTTTTTCTCCTTTTCATTTAAAAATGTGCTTGTAATTGATATATCTTTAAAGCAATGGAGTGCTTTAAATTCAATTTAGTGGTCCGGATAACTCTTGTCCTCATTGGTGATTTCCACCTTCCGGACATCATAGAGCTTCTCCAACTGGGACACAACCTGTGTCCGCATATAATCATCTCCGGTGGAAACAATCTCGATTCTGGTCACACCCGGGATTTCCGTAGGACCAGCATGGATGGACTCGATATTATAGCACCGCTTTGCATAGAGTCCTGTGATACGGTTTAATACGCCAAATTTATTGTTGACCCAGAGGTCAATGGTAAACCTGCTCATTTCCTGGCACCTCGCATGATGATGGATTAGTTCTTAAAAATAATACTGTCAATCGATTTTCCTGGCGGAATCATCGGATACACATTTTCATCCTTGTCAATATGGCAGTCAATCAGATATGCACCTTCATCTCCAGTATCGGTTTCCTCCAGCACCCGGTTCAGTTCCTCCATGCTATGTACAGAGAAGCCCTTTAGTCCAAATGCTTCCGCAAGCGCCGGGAAATCGGTCTTTCTGTTAAGCGTTGTTTCCGAATATCTTCCGCCGTAAAAGATCCCCTGCCACTGCCGTACCATACCAAGTACGCCATTATCCAGGATTACAATGGTAATCGGCAGATCCTGGCTCACAACCGTACAAAGCTCATTTAAGTTCATACCGAAACTGCCCTCAGAGGTAAACAGAACTGTACGTTTCCGTCCGACACCGATACAACCGCCAATCGCAGCCCCCAGTCCGTAGCCCATGGTTCCAAGGCCACCGGAGGTAAGTAGTGTTCTCGGTTTCTCAAAATCATAGTACTGAACCGTCCACATCTGATGCTGTCCCACATCCGTGGCGACAACTGTGTCATCCTTGGTATGCTTCCGCACCGCCTCGATGATATTTTCAGGTACAAACTCACCGGGACGCTTTACAGAGCCCTTGGCTTTATAATTTTCGATTTCCTTACGCCACTCCGGATGCTTCACCGGCTCAAGCTCGCTTAAAAGATACTGTAGGATCTCCTTGACATCGCCCTGCACCGAGAGATCCGGATTTACATTTTTACCGATCTCCGCCTTATCGATATCAATATGGATCACTTTGCATTTACTGGTATATTTCATGAGATCGCCGGTCGCACGATCTGAGAACCGTACACCTGCTGCAATCATAAGATCACATTCGGACTGGGCCTTACTTGCGGCAAATTTACCATGCATGCCACACATACCGAGATTATACTCATAGGAATCCGGCAGTGCCGTACGTCCCATCATGCTGAGTCCTACAGGGGCATCCAGCCGTTTGGAAAGCTCCAGAAGCTCCTTTTCCGCGCCGGAGGAAACCACTCCGCCGCCACAGTAAATAAACGGCTTTTTGGCATTCCGGATGGTTTCCAGCACCTGCTCCTTATGAAACGCAAGCTTTGGTTTGTCCGTCATCCTTGGAACCTGGGCAATGCCATATTCACAT
>DJXY01000156.1 GCA_002449915.1 Oribacterium sp. UBA6992 | reverse complement strand
AAGCTTTTCCTTTAACAATCCCTTTGGAGCATGCCCTGACTGCTTTGGTATTGGCTACAAGATGGAATTTGATCTGGATCTGATGATTCCGGATCGGAGTCTGAGCTTAAATCAGGGAGCAATTTCTGTGATCGGCTGGATGAACTCCAAGGACGAAGGAAGCTTTACGCATGCAATGCTGGAAGCTCTTGCAGAAACCTATAAGTTCAGTCTTGATACCCCGTATCAGGACCTGCCTGCTTCTGTCAGGGAGATCATCGAGCATGGAACACACGGAGAAAAGGTGACAGTGCACTATGCGTCTCAGTTCGGAAAAGGAAATATTCATCATGTGGCATTTGAAGGATTAATAGACAATGTCAGCCGCAGATACCGGGAATGCTTCTCGGACAAGATGAAAGCGGAATATGAGCAGTTTATGCGCATCACTCCCTGTGCAACCTGTCATGGGGCACGACTTAAGGCTTCCAGTCTTGCGGTCACGGTGGGAGATAAAAACATCAATGAAGCGACTCTGATGCCGATCGATCAGTTTTACAGCTGGATTTCCGGGATTCCTCTTACAGAAATGCAGCAGAAAATCGGCGCAGAGGTTATTAAGGAAATAAAGGCACGCAGCCGCTTTATGCTGGATGTGGGACTGGACTATCTTACACTTGCAAGAGCGGCTGGCACCTTGTCGGGAGGTGAGGCGCAGCGGATCCGGCTGGCAACGCAGATTGGTTCCGGGCTAGTTGGTGTTGCCTATATCCTGGATGAACCTAGTATCGGCCTACATCAGAGGGATAATGATCGTCTGATTGCAACACTGAAGCGGCTGAGGGATCTGGGTAATTCTGTACTTGTAGTTGAGCATGACGAGGATACCATGCGAGCAGCTGATTACATTGTGGATATCGGACCGGGAGCGGGTGAGCACGGCGGCGAGGTTGTGGCTTGCGGCACGGTAGATGATATCATGAAGGCTCCGAGAAGCATCACAGGTCAGTATTTAAGCGGCGTAAAAAAAATCAGTGTACCTAAGGTCAGGAGACAGCCAAATGGTTGGATCAAGGTATTAGGAGCCAGAGAAAACAATCTTAAAGACATTGATGTGGAATTTCCACTTGGTGTATTTACCTGCGTTACCGGAGTATCGGGTTCCGGAAAATCCTCACTTGTGAATGAAATATTGTATAAGGCACTCGCTAAAAAACTGAATCGTGCAAGGACGATCCCGGGGCAGCATAAAGGCATCGAGGGCATTGAGCGGTTGGATAAGGTGATTAACATTGATCAGAGTCCAATCGGCAGAACACCTCGGTCTAATCCGGCGACCTATACCGGCGTTTTTGATATGATCCGGGATCTTTTTGCTACAACCCCGGATGCCAAAGCACGTGGATACACCAAGGGACGTTTTTCCTTTAACGTTAAGGGAGGCCGCTGTGAGGCATGCTCCGGAGACGGCATTGTCAAAATAGAAATGAATTTCCTGCCGGATGTATATGTTCCCTGCGAGGTGTGCGGTGGAAAGCGCTATAACCGGGAAACTCTGGAGGTAAAGTATAAAGGCAAAAGCATCTATGATGTGCTTAATATGACTGTAGAAGAAGCACTTACATTTTTTGAAAACATTCCCTCGATTACACGGAAAATTCGGACGCTGTATGATGTCGGACTCGGATATGTGCGTCTGGGGCAGCCAAGTACCGAGCTTTCCGGAGGTGAGGCGCAGAGAATCAAGCTTGCAACAGAATTGAGCCGCCGGGGTACAGGCAGAACCATTTATATCCTTGATGAGCCGACAACCGGACTTCATTTTGCGGATGTGCATCGCCTGGTGGAAATGCTGGATCGTCTTGCGGAAAATGGCAATACGGTCGTTGTCATTGAGCATAATCTGGATGTGATTAAATGTGCTGACTATATCATTGATATGGGACCAGAGGGTGGAAATAAAGGAGGAACTGTGATTGCCAGGGGCACGCCGGAGGAAATTGCGGAGGTTCCGGCATCGTATACCGGAAAATACCTTAAAAAATATCTGGCAGAGTGATCAGAATGAAACCAAAAGACAGACGAAATCCGGTAGTTGATGGTATCGTCTGTCTTGTTTTGTCAAATTATTTTGATACGCATTTCTGATGCAAATTTCTGATCCGCTTTTTCTGATGCACAGATTCTAATAGAACGGTAATGTACGTGGATTTGGTGAGGCTTTCGAAATTTATGGCGCTTACGTCAGGCTTTTATGCTTGTGCTCGTAATCTCGGGTCGCATCGGCAAGAGCGCGGCCAAGTCCCATATAGTACTCATCATCGGCGGCAAGCCGGCGTGAATGCTTCCGATTGTAGTTGCCCTCAAGAATATCATTTGGAGTCACCATCAGCGCGTCGCTCAGCAACAGTATGGTTTCAATTGTTGTATGGATCTGTGCGGTTTCAATATGCGAAATGGTGCTGAAGCCCAGACCGCAGAGATCTGCAAGCTCCTTTTGTGTCAGCTGCCGGCGCTTACGGATATTACGTACGGTTCTGCCGAGCAGTGTCCAGTCGATAGGATAGGAAGCAGTACTTTTTTTGGTTGTTACATCGTTTTCACTCATAGAAAATACCTCGTTTTTTGATTTATATACCCATATTCTATAAGATTTTAAGGATAAAAGCTATCCTTTTAAAAGACGTTTCCTAAAAATTTAATTTTTGTTTTATTTGTTGATCATTTACAGATGCCTCAAAGTTTGTTAATATCAATTCATCGGGGCTTGTACCGGTTTCGACGGGGACGATGCAGCTTTAGAAGCTATCCGAAAGACAGTAGCGTTAAACTTCAAACCTAAATATAAACGCTAACGATAATTTAGCATACGCAGCCTAAGCGCTGCGAGTCAGCCTTAAGGCACTCACACTTTAAGAATCTGGCTTCGACTATGTGAGAAACGACGGATCCAGTTCCTCCTGGCTCCGGGCGTATCAGAGGATACCGGTCGGTAAAAGACGTACGCATCTTTTATCGGTGGGGAAGCTTCAAAGCGTACTATGATAGTAGAAGGAAAGGGAATTTGTTTTCGGACATGGGTTCGACTCCCATCAGGTCCATGAATGAGAAATGGCTTAAAACCGTTAGGAACATTGATTTTCCTTAGGTTTTAAGCCATTTTTTTATGATATAAAATCCACTTGTTAGATCTGGAAATCTAATGTCTTTTAAAAAATTTGTCAAAGAATTTGTTCAAAAATTTGACCAAGGGGGATGGAGCTTTTTATGGCATGCCAAAATTCATCATTTTAGACAATATGTAATGACCTCCGATTTGTAGGTTCGTGGATTTACCTGTATACTACAAGTCGGCAAAGACAAATGGTAACAGGGATTACCGCATACAAATGGAGGTCATCAAATGAAGTATAGCACAGTCTACGTTGGAATGGATGTACATAAGGAAACT
>DJXY01000123.1 GCA_002449915.1 Oribacterium sp. UBA6992 | reverse complement strand
GATTTCCAACATTCAGGATATCCTGCCGCTGCTTGAGAACATCGTTAAGATGGGTGCTAAGCTTCTGATCATCGCTGAGGATGTTGAGGGCGAGGCTCTGACAACTTTGATTGTCAACAAGCTGAGAGGCACATTCAATGTTGTTGCTGTTAAGGCACCGGGCTATGGCGACAGACGTAAGGAAATGCTCAAGGATATCGCAATCCTTACCGGTGGTCAGGTAATCTCCTCCGAGATTGGTCTGGAGCTTAAGGATACTACCATGGAGCAGCTTGGCCGCGCTAAGTCGGTTAAGGTTACCAAGGATAAGACAACGATCGTAGATGGCGAGGGCAACAAGTCCGACATTGATGATCGTATTTCACAGATCAAGGCACAGATCGCAGATACTACCTCTGACTTTGATCGTGAGAAGCTGCAGGAGAGACTTGCTAAGCTTGCAGGCGGTGTTGCAGTTATCCGTGTCGGTGCTGCTACCGAGACCGAGATGAAGGAAGAGAAGCTCCGTATGGAGGATGCTCTTAATGCAACTCGTGCAGCCGTGGAAGAAGGCGTTATCGCAGGCGGCGGATCCGCTTACATTCACGCACAGGGCGCTGTACAGAAGGTTGTAGATACTCTGGATGGTGATGAAAAGACCGGCGCAAGAATCGTGCTTAAGGCACTGGAGGCTCCGCTTTACACCATCGCACAGAATGCAGGTCTTGAGGGCGCTGTTGTAGTTAACAACGTTAAGGAGTCCAAGGAAGGTCAGGGCTTTGATGCATACAACGAGAAGTATGTTGATATGCTTGAGGCCGGTATCCTGGATCCTGCTAAGGTTACAAGAACTGCTCTGCAGAACGCAGCTTCCGTTGCTTCTACACTGCTCACCACTGAGTCTGTTGTCGCTGATATCAAGGAACCGGCAAATGTTGGCGCACAGCCACAGCAGCCGGGAATGGGCTATTAATTTAAAGCTGTTAAATATTGATATATATCGCAAGGGGAAAGCCTTCCGGGAAACCGGGAGGCTTTTTAGCATCATAAAAGTGCAGTTGGAGAGCAATGAACTCTGACTGCACTTATTTTTCCTGCGATGGTATTGGCTTCCCGGATCATGGTTTCGGTCTATGATGATATTTCCTTGGAAACATACACGAATCGGCGCAATAGAAGCTTGAAATTTAGACCGGCTTTTGCTATAGTATCTTAAATTTAATGTTGCATTTTTCTTTATCATTGAAAGGAGATTCTTATAATGGCCAGAATCATTGGAGAGGGTATTACATTCGATGATGTGCTTCTTGTACCGCAGTATTCCGAGGTTGTTCCAAATCAGATTGATATTTCCACAAGGCTTACCAATTCGATCAAATTAAACATCCCGTTTATGTCTGCCGGTATGGATACCGTAACTGAGCATCAGATGGCGATTGCCATGGCAAGATGCGGAGGAATCGGCATTGTACATAAAAACATGACGATTGAGCAGCAGGCGGAAGAAGTGGATATGGTAAAACGTTCCGAGAACGGTGTTATCACAGATCCGTTTTATCTTTCTCCGGAGCACACCTTAAAAGATGCTAATGATCTTATGGCCAAGTTCAGAATCTCCGGTGTTCCGATTACAGAGGGTAAAAAGCTTGTAGGTATCATTACCAACCGTGATCTTGTCTTTGAGGAGGATTTCCAGAAAAAGATCAAGGAATGCATGACCTCCGAGAATCTCGTGACAGCAAGAGAGGGTACCACGCTGGAGGAGGCCAAGGCAATCCTTGCAAGAGCCAAGGTTGAGAAGCTTCCGATCGTAGATGCAGATGGCAACCTCAAGGGACTGATTACGATTAAGGATATTGAGAAGCAGATGAAATATCCTAATGCTGCCAAGGATTCTCAGGGCAGACTCCTCTGTGGCGCTGCGCTTGGTATTACGGCGAATGTCCTCGAGAGAGCGCAGGAGCTCATCAATGCGCATGTAGATGTTGTTGTTCTGGATTCCGCACACGGACACTCTGCTAACGTGCTCCGCTGCGTCTCCATGCTTAAAGAGAAGTTCCCGGATCTGCAGATCATTGCCGGAAATGTGGCAACCGGCGCGGCTACCGAGGCGCTGATCAAGGCAGGTGCTGACTGCGTCAAGATCGGTATCGGACCGGGATCCATCTGTACCACCCGTGTGGTTGCAGGTATTGGTGTACCGCAGATCACCGCTGTTATGGATGCCTTTGAGGTTGCAGACAAGTACAATATTCCGCTGATTGCAGATGGCGGTATCCAGTATTCCGGTGATGTTGTCAAGGCAATTGCTGCCGGCGGTTCCACCGTTATGATGGGTTCTGTTTTTGCCGGCTGTGATGAGGCTCCGGGTGAGTTTGAGCTGTATCAGGGCAGAAAGTACAAGGTTTACCGTGGCATGGGATCTCTCGGTGCGATGAAGCAGGCGAATGGCTCTGCCGATCGTTACTTCCAGTCCGGCGCCAAGAAGCTGGTTCCGGAAGGTGTTGAGGGTCGGGTTGCCTACAAGGGCAAGGTGGAAGATACCATTTTCCAGTTTGTCGGCGGTCTCCGCGCTGGTATGGGCTACTGCGGCGCACCAAATATCGAGACACTGCAGAAAACCGCACAG
This sequence comes from Oribacterium sp. UBA6992, assembly GCA_002449915.1. Classification (GTDB taxonomy): domain Bacteria; phylum Bacillota; class Clostridia; order Lachnospirales; family Lachnospiraceae; genus Oribacterium. The sequence goes on along the minus strand of DJXY01000123.1, from coordinate 3,700 downwards.
TTTGTAAAGATCACCAGTGCATCTCTCAAGGAGTCCCACCCGCATGATATCCATATCACCAAGGAAGCTCCGAACTATTCGGTTGATGATAACCTGTAATTTCACAACATAAATCTATAAATACATCTGCTGCGGCAGGCGATCAGGGTATCGTCAGCCGCAGCTTTTTTGTGCTATAATGTCAGCATATTTATCCATCCGGGCAGCCGGGGTTATAGTGGGAGGAAGCAGTTTATGATAGAAGGATATATGCGTGTCGCGGCAGCAACACCGGAAATCAAGGTGGCGGACACAGAGTATAATGCCAGCGCGGTTATCGACGACATTCGCAAGGCAGCAGAGCGTCAGGCGGCGCTGATTGTATTTCCGGAGTTGGTGCTTACGGCGTATACCGCGGCGGATCTCTTTCACCAGACGGCACTGATTCGGAGCACTCATGCGGCACTGGACAGAGTAATGGAGGAGACCCGCGAGCTTCCGATCGTGAGCGTGGTCGGCATGCCTTTCTTTAATGAAGGAAAACTTTACAATGTGGCTGCGGTCCTTAAAGGCGGTCGACTTCTTGCGCTGATACCAAAACGCCACCTTCCCAATTACTCGGAGTTTTACGAGCGGCGATGGTTTACTCCCGGCAGTCCCCGCGTGAGAGATATCCTGTATGAGGATACCAGAACCGGAGAGAGCTACGAAGTGCCGTTTGGCATGGATATCCTGATTACCGCGTCGGATGTCCCGGAATTCCGGCTTGCCTGTGAGCTCTGCGAGGACGTCTGGGTGCCGTGCCCACCCTCTACGCAGCATGCGCTTGCCGGAGCAACCATCATTGCCAACTGCTCCGCTTCGGATGAAACCGTCGGTAAGGACAGTTACCGACGCGAGCTGATTGCGTCCACCTCGGCGCGTCTTGCGGCAGTTTATGTCTATGCGAATGCCGGCGAGGGTGAGTCTTCTCAGGATCTTGTTTTTGGCGGGCAGGATCTGATATGTGAAAACGGCACTGTGGTTACGGAAAGCCAAAGATTCCGGACCGGTCTGTATTTCGGCGATGTGGACCTGGAAAAGATTTCCCAGGAGCGCGCAAGACTTACGACCTACCCGGCAGTAGAAGAAACTGAGGAGTGCGAAGGCTATCGCTGCGTCTGCATCCGCATAAAGGAAACAGCGGGGAAGACAGCGGAAGCCGAAGGAAGTCTCGGAAGACTGCAGCAGGAAGCCGGTACGCTTGAGAGGTTTCTGGATCCGCATCCGTTTGTGCCGGGCAACGCGGAGGAACGTGCGAGACGCTGCGATGAAATCTTTATGATTCAGGCGATGGGGCTTAAAAAGCGGCTTCAACACATCGGCACAAGCTATGCGGTGATCGGCATCAGCGGCGGGCTGGATTCTACACTTGCGCTGCTTGTGACGGCGCGGGCGTTTGATATGCTCGGGATCCCGCGGGACCATATCATCAGTGTCACCATGCCCTCTTTCGGCACCACGGACCGGACGTATCATAATGCCGTGACATTGACAGAACGCCTGCATGCGACCCTCCGGGAGATCAATATCAAGGCCGCGGTTATGCAGCATTTCCACGACATCGGGCATGACCCGGAGGATCATTCTGTGACCTATGAAAACTCCCAGGCGCGCGAACGGACCCAGATCCTTATGGATGTTGCCAACCAGTTAAATGGCATCGTGGTCGGCACCGGCGACCTCAGCGAGCTTGCGCTTGGATGGGCGACCTACAATGGCGACCATATGTCGATGTATGCGGTGAATGCCGGCGTTCCCAAAACGCTCGTGCGGCATCTTGTAAAATATAGCGCGGATACAGCGGAGGATGCGGAGCTTGCGGCATGCCTTTATGATGTACTGGATACGCCGGTGAGTCCGGAGCTTCTGCCACCGACAGCAGGGGGTACCATTTCGCAGAAAACCGAGGATCTTGTGGGACCGTATGAGCTTCATGACTTTTTCCTTTATCAGATTCTCCGCTTTGGCTTCCGTCCGCTAAAGGTCTACGAGATGGCTCTGCATGCGTTTTCCGATGCGAATGCAGCTGCCGCCAATGCGCGCGCGGCGCTCTCTGAGGGTGATCAGAAGGACGCATCGCTTCATTATAATATCTACGACAGTGAAACGATTTTAAAGTGGCTTAAGAAGTTTTACTGGAGATTTTTTTCGCAGCAGTTTAAGCGGAGCTGCCTCCCGGACGGCCCTAAGGTGGGATCGGTTGCGGTGTCTCCGAGAGGTGATCTGCGTATGCCGAGTGACGCGGTGGTGAACTGCTGGATCCGGGAGCTGGAAACAATTAAGGCGTAATGCTTCTGTTATTTCACTCCGGCAGCATGAGGATGTTTAAACCTGAGTTCCCACGGCTGTTACCAGTAGTACAAGACGTTTCGGGACATACAAATGAGTATACATTACTTTACAAATCTTTTATAATTGAGGGTCTTATCAAAAATTCGTAATTCTGCTATAATATATACTTGCTCTAAGTATATGCAAAGTTATGGAACGGTTTACTGCTATAAATGAGCAGCAATACCGTGCCGGAGGAGGCAGATTGAACAAGATCACCTCAGCTGCAAATCAATATGTTAAAGAGGTCAGAGAACTTAACCGCAAAGCAAAAGCGCGGCGGGAGGCTGGCCTTTTTGTCGCGGAAGGACAACGGCTCTGTGCGGAGATTCCGGAGAGAGAAATTGTAAGGCTCTTTGTGGAGGATGGCTATCAGGGACGGATGCCGGAGGGACTTGCGGCTGGAGACATGAGAGTATATCAGGTTCCACCTGAGCTTATGCGGCAGATGTCGGATACAATGCATGGGCAGGGGATCCTTGCGGTAGTCCGCGAGCGGCGGTATGAGAGGCTGGAAGGTGACTTCTTTATGCTGCTGGAGACGATCCAGGACCCGGGGAATCTTGGCACAATCTTCCGGACTGCGGAGGCAGCGGGGGTTGATGGGATTGTCATGAACCGGGAGTGCGTGGATGTATACTCGCCCAAGGTCGTAAGGTCGACGATGGGGTCGCTGTTCCGTATGCCGTTCCGGGTTGTGCCGGATCTGAAAGAGGAGGTCCGGGCGCTTCGCACGCAGGGCTTTACGGTGTATGCGGCGCATCTACGCGGGATCCATAATCACTTTGAGTGTGACTTCAAGGGCAAAACGGCATTTCTGATCGGTAATGAGGGCAATGGTCTCAGCGAGGAGCTCGCTAAGGAAGCGACGGAGTATCTCCGGATCCCGATGCAGGGACATATAGAATCGCTTAATGCAGCAGTGGCTGCCACAGTGCTCATGTATGAGACCGCACGCCAGAGATACCGGACATGAAATAAGGCAAGTGCTTCGGATGACGGAAGTAGAAGGAGGACATATGGTAGATTTAACTGGAAGAGATTTTCTGAAACTCCTGGATTTCACGACGGAGGAGATCCTCTACCTCGTAGACCTCGCCGCTTCGCTGAAAGCAGCCAAGAAGGCCGGTGTCCCCCACAGATACTGTGAAGGGAAGAACATCGCGCTGATCTTCGAGAAGACCAGCACCCGGACCCGCTGCGCGTTCGAAGTCGCGGCGCATGATCTCGGGATGCAGGCGACCTACCTGGACCCCAACGCCTCCCAGATCGGGAAGAAAGAGAGCATCGCCGACACCGCCCGTGTGCTGGCCGGCATGTTCGACGGTATCGAGTACCGCGGCTACGG
>DJXY01000113.1 GCA_002449915.1 Oribacterium sp. UBA6992 | reverse complement strand
GTTGGTACCAAGAAGCAGGCTCAGGATGCTATTAAGTCCGAGGCTCTGAGATGTGGAGAGTTCTACGTAAACGAGAGATGGCTCGGCGGTATGCTTACCAACTTCAAAACCATTCAGAGCCGTATTGCCCGTCTTAAGGAAATCGAGAAGATGTCCGAGGATGGAACCTTTGATGTTCTGCCAAAGAAGGAGGTTACTCTGATTAAGAAGGAGTGGGCTAAGCTTGAGGCTAACATCGGCGGTATCAAGGAGATGACCCGGATCCCGGATGCAATCTTTGTCGTTGATCCTAAGAAGGAGAGAATCTGCGTTAAGGAAGCTCAGTCTCTCGGAATCACAATTTTTGGTATTGCTGATACCAATGCTGATCCTGAAGAGCTGGATTACATCATCCCGGGTAATGATGATGCAATCAGAGCAATCAAGCTGATCGTATCCAAGATGGCTGATGCTGTAATCGAGGCTAAGCAGGGCGATATGACTGAGGAAGAAGCAGCCGCAGCAACTGCTGAGGATGCAACCGTAGTAGCAGACAACCAGTAATAAAATTTCCGGAAATCAGCATTACAGACCCTCATGCCTGCGACGCTGATTTCTTATTATCTTATAAATATCCAAGGAGGATACCAAGATGGCAATTACAGCAGCTCAGGTGAAGCAGTTACGTGATATGACAGGAGCCGGCATGATGGCATGCAAAAAGGCTCTTGCTGCAGCAGATGGTGATATGGATAAGGCAGTAGAGGTTCTCAGAGAGCAGGGTCTTGCCGGTGCAGAAAAGAAGGCAGGCAGAATTGCAGCTGAGGGTGTTTCCTTTACTAAGGTAGCGGATGACAGAAAGTCCGGCGTTGTAGTTGAAGTTAATGCAGAGACCGACTTCGTTGCCAAGAACGCAAAGTTCCAGAATTATGTCAACGAGGTTGCTGCACAGGCTCTTACCACTACAGCTCAGGATATCGATGCATTCCTCAATGAGAAGTGGGCTCTCAATCCTGAGAGAACCGTTGCTCAGGAGCTTTCCGAGGAGATTTCCATCATCGGAGAGAACATGCACATCAGAAGATTCCAGAAGCTTGTTCAGAACGATGGATTTGTACAGGACTATGTACATGCCGGCGGCAGAATCGGTGTTATCCTGTCTGTAAAGTCTGATGTTGTTAACGAGGCTGTTGAAGAGATGGCAAAGAACGTTGCTATGCAGATCGCAGCTCTTAACCCGAAGTATACTTCCAGAGCAGAAGTAGATCAGGACTTCCTTGCAAAGGAGACTGAGATCCTTACAGAGGCTGCAAGAAATGAAAAGCCAAATGCTCCTGAGAAGGTTCTGAACGGTATGGTTATGGGTCGTCTGAACAAGGAGCTTAAGGAAATCTGCCTTGTAGATCAGGTTTATGTAAGAGCCGAGGATGGCAAGCAGACGGTACAGCAGTATGTTGATTCTGTAGCTAAGGCGCAGAATGCCAAGATTCAGCTTGTAACCTTTGTTCGTTTTGAGACTGGTGAAGGTCTTGAGAAGAAGAACGAGAACTTTGCAGAAGAAGTTGCAGCGCAGATGAAAAAGTAAGGATTTTTTCCTTAAAAGGTTGTAATATAAAAATACCCGGAATTTCCGGGTATTTTTTAATATCTGTAATAACTGTTAACATCCGTTAATTTCCGTAATACATAGCTCTCCAGCCTTTACAGATATTTTCTCGTTTTCTTAAGGAGGTGCATGGAATATGCTGCATTTTTTTGATAAGGAAGCCAGGAAGGACAGCACACTGTCCGATCAGGACCGGCAGTATCTAAAGCTTCTCACCCGGAAGCACATTGTGTTTCATGGTGAGGTGCAGGGCGTCGGATTCCGTTATACTGCCTATCACCTTGCATCCCGCTTAGGATTGACCGGTTGGGTCAGAAACGAGTACGATGGAACCGTGACCTGCGAAATCCAGGGAAAGCATGAGGATCTCATGGAGTTTTTAGATGATATCCAAAACCAACGTTATATAACCATCGACTATATGGAACAGAAGAACATGGATCCCGTGATGGAATCCTCTTTCCGCGTGATCGGATACTAACCTACAGGAGATTTGTACGTGAAGCATAATTATAAAATGATTTTAAGCTATGACGGCTCCCGCTATTTCGGATGGGAACACCAGCCTAATACAGAGATGACCATTCAGGGGAAGCTGGAGCTCGTATTATCCCGGATCCTGTATGGCGAAGATTATCGTCCTAAAGACTTTGCAAGCTGTCCTGTGACTGTGATCGGAGCAGGACGTACCGATGCCGGCGTGCATGCCAGAGCCATGACTGCCAATGTTATCCTGGATACCGATCTTACAGAGGACGCGCTTCGTAATATGATGAACCGGTATCTGCCGGAGGATATCAGTATTAATGAACTGAAAATCTGCAGCGACCGTTTCCATAGCCGCTTTAACGCAAGCGGGAAAACCTACCGCTATACATGCTACTATGGCAGCTCCAAGCCTGTATTTGAGCGGAAATATCTTACGGTGCTTGAGTATCATCCGGATCTTGACAGGATGCGGGAAGCCGCCGCACTTTTAATGGGAGAGCATGATTTCAAGAGCTTCTGTGGAAACTCCCATATGAAAAAGTCTACGGTTCGCAATGTGGACTCGATTGAAATCACAGAAACCGGTCCCTATATCCGCTTTTATTATCATGGAAACGGTTTTCTGCAAAATATGGTCCGGATTATGACCGGGACGCTTTTGGAAATCGGCTCAGGCAAGAGGCGTCCTGAAGAAATCACAGCAATCCTTAACGCTAAAGACCGGAAAATGGCAGGCTATACAGCAGAGGCTGCCGGTCTCTGCCTTATGAAAGTGGATTATGATTAACTGAGCCTAATACAAGCTTTAAAATACGAGCCGGAAATAAAGAGCCGGAAACAGTTACCGGAGTAAATATCAGTACAAGCTTATAGAATTACAGAATGAGTAAAATTATGAAAGAAAAGCAGCAGAGCAGCGCAGATGAGGCAAGAACAAAACGATATATTTACATGACAGAAACTCCGGTTCCAAAGCTGGTTTGTGAGCTGTCTGTACCAACCATTATCAGTATGCTGGTATCCAGCTTATACAACATGGCAGATACCTTTTTGTAGGCAGAATTTCGACAGCCGCTACCGCGGCCGTAGGAATCTCATTTTCTGTGATGTCGATCATCCAGGCGCTCGGATTTTTCTGCGGTCACGGATCCGGCAATTATGTATCTCGTAAATTAGGCGCCGGAGATACCTCGGAGGCTTCAGAAATGGCTGCCACCGGCTTTGTCCTCTCATTTCTGCTGGGGCTTACGTTTTCTGTAACCGGCTTGCTGCTTCTGGACCCTCTGGTCCGCCTCCTGGGCGCTACAGACACCATCATCCCCGACGCCAAGGCATATTTACGCTTTATACTGATTGGGGCACCTTTTATGTGCTCCCAGCTTGTAATCAATAATCAGCTCCGTTTTCAGGGAAGTGCCGCCTATGCTATGGTGGGTCTTGTTTCCGGTGCCGTCATTAATATCGGACTGGATCCGATCTTTATTTTCCGCCTCCATATGGGCGTTGCCGGTGCTGCGCTTGCTACAATACTCAGCCAGTTCATAAGCTTCTGCATCCTTTTCATAGGAACCTATCAGGGACCAAATATCCATCTCCATATAAAAAATGCACGCTGTACCCGTCATTATTTTCTGGAGATTGTGAATGGAGGCTTCCCGTCACTCGCCCGTCAGGGTCTCAATGCAGTCTCCACGATGGTACTCAATACTACCGCCGGTTTAATCGGCGGCGAAGCAGCTATTGCCGGAATGTCCGTCGTCACCAGAGTCATGATGCTGAGCTATGCGGCACTGATTGGCTTTGGACAGGGCTTCCAGCCGGTAGTCTCCTTTAACTATGGAGCCGGACTCTATCGCAGAGTAAAGGATGCCTTCTGGTTCTGTGTAAAATATGGCACCGTACTCCTTAGCATATTTGCAGTAGTAAGCCTTGGCTTTGCCCCGGCGATTATCCGCTTTTTCCGGGATGATCCGGACGTTGTAGCCATTGGTACAGTAGCACTCAGATTCCAGAATCTTGTGTTTCCTCTGGCAGCCACCTCAGTGATGTCCAGCATGATGCTCCAGTCCTCAGGAAGCGGTGTCAAGGCGTCGATCCTGTCCGCCGCACGTGCCGGTCTGTTTCTGATTCCATTTGTACTGATTTTCTCTCATTTTTTTGGTATGCTTGGACTGGAGTTTTCCCAGGCGGTGGCAGATGCCTGCACATTTCTTATCACCATACCAATCACCATTTCCTTTTTCCGGGAAATGGACCAAAATAGTACAGAACCTTAAAAGTATAGAATCAGAGGCAGCAAAATGAAAATTACACATATCTATCACAGCGGGTTTGCCGTTGAGCTCACGCATTGCATCCTTATTTTTGACTGGTATAAGGGGGTACTGCCGGAATTTACAAAAGCTGATACCGGCAGAGAAAAAACCTATTTCGTTTTTGCATCGCATGCACATGGAGATCACTTTAATCCATCGATTTTTAAGCTGATGCAGCCCGGCAGGACAGTACATTACATCTTGTCCAACGACATCCATGCAAAAGCTACAGATCCTGCGGCTGATATCTGCTTTGTTATGCCGCATAAAAGCTACGATATCGACGGTATCCATGTAGAGACGCTGTTTTCCACAGATCTGGGCGTAGCATTTTATATCGAGGCGGAAGGGCATACGTTCTATCATGCCGGTGACCTGAATCTCTGGTACTGGAATGGAGAACCGGACCAGGACAATCTCTGGCAGATCGAGCACTACCATAAGGAAATAGATCTATTACAGGGCAAAAAAATCGAAGTGGCATTTCTGCCGCTGGACAGCCGTCTGGAGGAGCATGGTGCAGATGGTGTCCTCTACTTTATGGAGCATGTCGGTGCAGAATATGTATTTCCGATGCATTACTGGGACGACCTTGACGGATCTCGTGCATATCTATCACAGGCAGAGCTTCGACCGTATCGGGATGCCTTTCATTTTGAGGACTGCTTCCTGATCCCGGACAGTGTAAGTAAAAGGTAAGAGATATGTTCTTTACCCTCTTTCCATCGTGCATTATCATAGATGTCAAAGGAGTTGTTGCAAAATGAAAAATAAACTATGTAAATATCTTGCTGCTATAAGCATCACCCTACTGTGTCTTGGCTTCACAGCACTTGCGGAAACAGGCCCGGGGATGAATCTCAGGTACAAACAAAGTGGTACAGGAGCCGGAGCACTCACGACCTCCGCTAAAAAAGAAGCACTCTATCCTCTGACAGCTGCAGATGTAACTGTTCAGGATACCGATGCAGAAAGAGAAGCGCTGCTTCGTAAGTCCAAAACAGCGCTTCTTACCGATCAGATCATCCTGGTGGTGGATCATAATCTTACACTCTGGGATAAAAATGCAGACGGTTCCTTTACAAAGCAGATGGACGTATACTGCGGATACGGAAGAAATGGCATGAAGCCTGCAGCAGAGCGTGTAGAGGGAGATGGAACCACGCCGATCGGGACATTTCCGATTCTTTTTGCATTCGGCTTTGGAGAGAATCCCGGCACAGCTCTTACGTGGAGAAGCATAAGCCCCGATTCCTACTGGTCCGGTGAGAAGGCAAGCTACAACACCTGGGTGGAGAGCAGTAAAAGAATTGCCGGAGAGCATTTAAGCGAGTATACGATCTGCTATAAAAAGGCACTTGCCATCGGTTTTAATCAGGATCCTGTCGTGTATGGCAGAGGCTCCGCGATTTTTCTCCATATTAAAAATCCTGCGACCTGGAGCTCGGCGGGCTGCGTCAGCGTAGAGGAGAGCAATATGACGGCACTTCTTGCAAAATGCCATGACGGTGTCCGCATGATCATTGTGCCGGAACAGTCTGATATTGCAAGCTATTAATCATTTTAATTCTGTATAATCTGTGAAATGGAGGAAGCAAAACTTGGCAAAGACAGGCTTGATCCTTGAAGGCGGTGCCATGAGAGGCATGTTTACCGCCGGCATTCTGGATGTCATGATGGAAAACAATATCAGCTTTGATGGTATGGTCGGTGTTTCTGCGGGTGCCGCATTTGGATGTAATATGAAATCACATCAGATCGGGAGAACGATCCGCTATAATCTGAAATATGCCGGGGATAAGCGTTACTGTAGTCTCGAGTCCCTGATCCGGACCGGCGACCTCTACAATGCCGAGTTCTGCTATCATACGATTCCTGAAACACTGGACCCGTTTGACTGGGATACCTATCTTAAAAATCCGATGGAGTTTTATATCGTCGCCACGGATGTCAAAACCGGAAAGCCGGTATATCATAGAGCCGGCACAAGCAAAACTCGTCATGATGAACTGGAGTGGTTTCGGGCAAGTGCTTCCATGCCTACCGTTGCGCGTCCGGTTTTGGTGGACGGGTATGAGCTTCTGGACGGAGGCATCTCTAATTCCATCCCTCTTCAATTTTTTGAACACATAGGCTATGAACATAATGTCGTAGTGCTGACACAGCCGGATGGTTTCAGAAAAAAGCTCCCGAAGGCCTGGGCTCTGATGAAGCAGGCGCTCCGGAAGTATCCGGCAATCATAAAAGCCATGGAGGAGCGGCCTGCCATGTACAACGAACAGCTCGACTACATTCACGAAGCGGAACATGCCGGAAGGGCGTTTGTGATCCGACCGGAGAAATCTCTCGGGATCTCAAGGACAGAAAAAAATCCGGAGGAATTAAAACGTGTATACGAGGAAGGCAGATCGGTAATGCTAAAAAGACTGCCCGAGCTCAGGGAATTTCTCTCGATCCGTTGATACGATCCTGGCCTGACCAGACTTCTGGCCAGGCATATTTTTTAAGGAGCTATGATGCTGTCAAGGCGAACACCATTCAGAGATTATCTTATGATTCTTGTCGGCGCAATTCTTGTAAGCATTGCGTCTAAAAACATTTATGATCCGGCAGGGCTTGTAACCGGAGGTGTCGGAGGTCTTGCGATTATTATAAAGCGTCTCACCAATGTACCTCTGTGGGTCAGCAATACCATCATTAACATTCCTCTCTTTATCGGCGGGTATTTTGTAAAGGGATGGAAGTTTCTCAAAAGGACGCTTTTTGCCACAATACTGGTTTCACTGGCTTTAATTTTACTGCCGGACATCAATCTGATCCCGGATCAGGACTTTTTCCTGGCTTCTGTTTTTGGAGGAATCCTGATGGGCGTCGGATCCGGTCTCGTGTTTGTCGCTATGGCAACCACTGGAGGCACCGATCTGCTTGCCGCGATCATACAGTCCCGGCTCCGCCATGTAAATTTAGCTGAAATCATGCAGGTCCTCGATTCACTGATTGTGATTCTGGGGATAGGTATGTTTGGAGTGTTCCGCTCCATGTATGCGATTGTATCCATCTATATTTTTTCCCGCATTTCCAGTAATATTATTGATGGTATGCATTTTGCCAAGGTTGCCTATATCATATCGCGGAAGTCAGACCAGATCGCAGATAAAATCATCCATGAGCTGGACCGGGGTGTAACCGGGATCCCTGCCAGGGGTATGTACAGCGGGAGAGATGCCATGATGCTGTACTGTGTGGTTTCTAACCGAGAGGCTGCGCTGGTGCAGGATCTGGTCCGTGCCGTGGATCCGGAGGCATTTGTCATAATTTCAGATGTGAGAGAAGTGCATGGAGAGGGATTTACCTGGAAAAAGCAGTATGGAAAAACGTTTGATTAAATTAGTAAAAAGCGAGACCGTTCTGTCAGCAGCCTTCCTGCTGGCTCTGGTTTCCTGCTTTCTTGTACCGCCGGATTATAAATACGGAAGCTATATCAATTACCGGGTGCTGATACTTTTGTTCTCGATCATGAGCGTCACAGCAGGACTGAATCGTATCGGTATTTTTGAGATGATATCCGGGAAGCTGACAAAAAAGATACATTCCACACGGAACATGGCGCTGTTTTTAGTGCTGCTATGTTTTATTGCCAGCATGTTCCTCACCAACGACATTACACTGATGACTATGGTGCCCTTTACCTTGATGATATTTCAAAAGGTGGAGGACACATCCGCGCGGATCCATGTCCTGGTGATTGAAACCGTGGCGGCAAATCTTGGCAGTATGTTTACTCCCTTTGGCAATCCGCAGAATCTCTATCTCTATGCAGCATACGGCTATAGTCTTGGGTCCTTTCTGCTTTTGATGCTTCCATTTACACTGGCATCTTTATGCCTGGTGATCCTGTATACAGTGACGTTTCACCATATGTCCGGCACGCTGCCGGATGTAAGCCTAAACGGTGACTTCCATCCGGATAAGAAAAAGCTTCTCGGATATCTCCTGCTGTTTGTGCTCGCAATGCTCTCTGTCGCAAGAGTTCTGGATGTTCGACTGCTGCTGCTCATTACAGTTGCCGGGATACTGCTAATGGATAAAAGCATCTTCCACGCAGTGGATTACTCCCTTTTACTGACCTTTGTCTTTTTCTTTATTTTTGTGGGAAATACTGCACGGATCCCTGCCATAAGCAATCAGATCATGCAGATCATCGAGGGCAGAGAAACACTGATTGCGGTGCTTTCCTCTCAGATCATCAGTAATGTCCCTGCCGCGATCCTTCTCTCCAGTTTTACAACCAATGGACGGAACCTGATTGTCGGAACCAATATCGGAGGTCTGGGTACCCTGATCGCCTCCATGGCAAGTCTCATCACCTACCGTCTGTACACAGAGTCGTCTCATGCAGACCGGCAGAAATACCTGATTCACTTTACCTGGGTCAATGTACAGATTCTGGTGGTTTTATACTTCCTTGCATTTTTCCTGGGAGATGTATAGAGCTGCTCCGGAATCTGCCACTTTGTTTTCCAGAATCTGCTGTTTCGATTACGCTCATGATTTTATTTATTAAAGAAAGACATTCAAACCTTTGCTATGAAGTTTTATTATGCTCCAATGGAAAGCATCACAGGCTATCCTCTCAGAAACACACATCATGCCTTTTTCCCAGGGATTGATAAATACTATACCCCGTTTTTATCAGCAAATGAAGCCGGCCGTTTTACCGGAAGAGAAGGCCGGGACGTGGATCCTGCCAACAATACCGGAATCAATGTCGTTCCCCAGATCCTCACAGGAAATCCCGAGCATTTTGTATGGGCTGTAGAAGCAATGGAGCAGCGAGGCTACCGGGAAGTGAATTTTAACCTTGGCTGTCCCTCTGGAACTGTCGTTGCCAAAGGAAAGGGTTCCGGTTTTCTGCGTGATCCTGACCGGCTGAACGACTTTCTGGAAACCTCATTTACAGAGATAGAAAAGCTTCGGCTCACGCCTGAAATTTCCATCAAAACGAGACTCGGCATCCAGGATCCGGGAGAGGCTCTGGAAATCATCCGGATCTATAATCAATATCCGATCTCTGAGCTTACGATTCATCCGAGAGTTCAAAAGGATATGTACCGGAATCCTGTAAATCACGATGCATTTCTTGCAATGGCACTTAAAAGTAAGGCTCCGGTGGTTTATAATGGAGATATCAATAGGGCGTCGGATTACCAGCATATCATGAGCTATCTTAAGGACCGGGGCTTTATACCGGAGGCTGTGATGCTTGGCAGAGGCCTGGTACGAAATCCTGCGCTGGTTCGTGAGATTAACGGTGGGAAACGAATCACCAAAGAGGAGGTCTCCCAGTATGTAAGGACTCTCCGTTTAAGCTATGAAAAGGAAATCCCGGGGGAGAAAAATGTTCTTTTTAAAATGAAGGAAAACTGGAATTATTTAGGTACGCTGTTTCCAGAATCAGATCGATATCTTAAGGAGATACGGAAAGCCAAAACAAGAGCAGAGTATCTGTCTTCTGTAAACGTACTTCTATCTAACTGCGACATTGCCTGTGAGGTAAAAAAATGATCTGTGAATATCCGGATTACTATGAGAAATTTCACTGTATTGGCGGAAGCTGCCCTGACACCTGCTGTGCCGGCTGGGAAGTGGACGTGGATGAAGAGAGCTTAAACTATTATAAATCTCTGGAGGGTCCGTTTGGTGATCGGCTTCGGAGCCATCTTAAAGAAGAAAATGATGAAGTTTATTTTCCTCTCACAAAAGAGAACCGCTGCCCGTTTCTAAACAAAAGTAATCTCTGTGATATCTATATAGAGCTCGGAGAGGAGAGTCTCTGCCAGGTATGTACCGAGTATCCCCGCTATTTTATGGACGTCGGAAACTATGAACAGATTGACATGAGCCTCTCCTGTATGGAACTCGGGCGGATTTTTTTCAGTGATCCGGGTCCAGTGCATTATATACGTTCGGAAAACGATGTTCTGGGCGAGGAGCTTGCTCCGGAAGAGGAAAATGAGCTGGTTCACGTATTAGCGCTTCGTAATGAAGCGATCGAAATCCTCCAGGAAGCTCCGCTGCGCCCTCTTACAGAGCAGCTAAAGGATGTGATCTCTCTGGTAGAGGACGCTGTGTCCCTTGATCCATCCGTTTCTATCCTTGAGGGAGAGGAGGCGAATGTCCTCTCCGCGGCGTACCATCATCATAATGCAGCATTTATTTCTGAAACTGCGGATGATCTGCTGCAGCTTATGACAAAGCTCGAGGTCCTGGATGAGCGATGGACAAACGAGCTTGATAAACTTGGGAAATTCGCCGAAACAGATTTTAATGAGCAGCTGAAGCTTTTTAAAAAGACTCTCGGCAGTCAGGGGGAACACTGGTTCCGCAGACTTTCGGTATATTTTGTCTATCGCTATTTTATTGATGCGTCGATGGATGGAGATCTCATGCGGTCTCTGCGGATCCTGATCCGTTCACTCAGGATCATCCTCCGGATGGCAGTACTTCGCTTTAAAGAGCAGGGCGGAAGCTTTACGCAGATGGACATGGCAGACGTCTGTCATTTGTATTCCAAGGAAGTAGAACATTCGGATGATAATGTGGAGATTATGAAAGCTCCTTTTGATAAGGGATAAAACAACCCATACGCACATGTACATGAAAATTTGAGATGAGGAGTCATGCAGTATGCTTTCCGATATGAGTAATGCAAAAGTAATCCGGGACCTGGCAGGTCATCGTCAGCGCACAAAAAACGAGCAGAAGCTCCGTAAGGATTATAATGCGATTACAAACGGAGTCATCTGGAAGGAGTTGATCCGTTATGTACTGCCTCTTATTTTCGGTACATTTTTCCAGCAGCTATACAACACCATTGATGCTGTCGTTGTAGGACGTTTTGTGGGAAAAGAGGCTTTGTCTGCGGTCGGCGGAACCTCCTCTGTAATCGTAAACCTCTTTGTCGGTTTTTTCGTGGGTTTAAGCTCCGGTGCAAGTGTCATCTGTGCACAATATTTCGGCGCTGAAAAGCGGGAGGAATTAAGTCACGCAGTACATACTGGAATCGCGCTTTCCATCATCTCAGGTCTGGGACTTATGCTGATCGGAACCGTGCTGGCTCCCATGTTTACACTCTGGATGCATACGCCGGAGGAAATCCGTCCGCTTACCACACTATATTTACGGATTTATTTCCTAGGTATGGTACCGAATCTCCTTTATAATATGGCTGCCAGCATCCTGCGCGCGGTCGGGGATTCCAAACGACCGCTGTATTTCCTGATCGTAAGCTGCATCCTGAACATCCTTCTGGACCTCCTGCTGGTGCTTAGATTTCGGATGGGTGTTGCCGGCGTAGCGATTGCAACCATCCTATGTCAGCTGATTTCCTCTGTACTGGCAGTTCTCGTCCTTATGAGGACACATGCATCCTATCGCCTGTTTCCCCGGAAAATCCGGATGCACGGCATGCAGCTTAAAAAAATCGTAAGCATCGGTATCCCGGCAGGTCTGCAGGCACTGATGTACAGCATATCCAATGTTGTGATCCAGACCAGCATCAATGGCTTTGGCACAAACAACGTCGCTGCCTGGACCGCCTATGAAAAGCTGGATGCCATTTTCTGGCTGATCTCCAGCTCCTTTGGCGTTGCCATCACGACCTTTATCGGACAGAATTACGGTGCTGTTCTCTATCACCGGGTGCATCAATGTATCCGGCAGGCGCTTGTAATCATCACACTGGTATTTGTAAGCATCAGCAGCATCTTTTGTATCTTCGGTCCGACGGTACTACAGCTTTTTACAGAGGACGCCTCCGTGCTTCAGATCGGAACCATGATGGTCCGCTTTCTCTCACCGTTTTATTTTACGTATATCGGAATCGAAGTTTTTTCCAGTACACTGCGTGGTCTGGGCGATGCCGTGCGACCTATGCTGATCAGCCTGTTTGGCATCTGCGTATTACGGGTCATCTGGATCCTCGTGGCAGTTCCAAGATGGCACTCGGTGAAGACTGTCATGTTAAGCTATATTATCACCTGGGCTGTCACATCGATACTCTATATGCTGTATTACCGGCACTATACCAGGGTACACGGGATCTGAGAGACTCGCACAAAACCGCTTACATATTGATCTTACATCACGGCTTAACATGCTTAGGTACAATCTTTGTATGTGAATGCAGATTGACACACAAATGCACGCCACTTATAATTTTCCATATTACAATTACACATAGATTTGCAAAGGGGCAGATATGACAAAAATCGGATTTGACAATGAAAAATATCTCAGCATGCAGTCAGAGCATATCAAGGAACGGATCCATCAGTTCGGAGGCAAGCTCTATCTTGAGTTCGGAGGGAAGCTTTTTGATGATTATCATGCATCCCGGGTACTGCCGGGATTTCAGCCGGACAGTAAGATCCGGATGCTGTCCCAGCTTAAGGACGATGCGGAGATTGTCATCGTGATCAATTCCGGTGACATAGAAAAAAATAAGATCCGCGGTGATCTTGGCATCACCTATGATATGGATGTCCTCCGCCTGATTGACGCCTTCCGGAGCTATGGACTTTATGTCGGTTCCGTGGTATTGACGCGCTTTGACGGACAGGATAGCGTCACAGCCTATCAGCGGAAGCTGGAGTCCCTCGGCATCACGGTGTACCGGCATTATTCCATTCCTTCCTATCCGAGCAATGTACCGCTGATCATCAGCGAGGAGGGCTTTGGTAAAAACGATTACATCAAAACCAGCCGCAGTCTTGTGGTTGTTACGGCACCGGGTCCCGGATCCGGTAAAATGGCGGTCTGTCTCTCTCAGCTCTATCAGGAGCATGTACACGGTGTGAATGCGGGCTATGCCAAGTATGAGACCTTCCCCATCTGGAACCTGCCGCTCCAGCATCCGGTAAATCTTGCCTATGAAGCGGCGACCGCGGATCTCAATGATATCAACATGATCGACCCGTATCATCTGGAAGCCTACGGAAAAACCACAGTAAATTATAACCGTGATGTTGAGGTCTTTCCGGTTCTGAATGCCATGTTTAACAAAATCTATGGCAGATCTCCCTATAAATCTCCGACCGATATGGGTGTCAATATGGCAGG
>DJXY01000013.1 GCA_002449915.1 Oribacterium sp. UBA6992 | reverse complement strand
CTTGTGGTGGATCCTTCCGTTACCTCTGTAAATGTACATGCTGTGCCGGCACATTCCGGTGCCTCTGTATCAGGCGGAGGAAGCATTTCACTTGATGGCGCATCAACAACTGTAACCATTACGGTAACCGCGCAGAATGGA
Source organism: Oribacterium sp. UBA6992 (assembly GCA_002449915.1). Classification (GTDB taxonomy): domain Bacteria; phylum Bacillota; class Clostridia; order Lachnospirales; family Lachnospiraceae; genus Oribacterium. Next base: position 2,875 of record DJXY01000013.1, on the reverse strand, counting down.
GATACCAGAAGCTATACCATTTTGATTAACCGTCAGTCCGGCGGACAAACTAATAATGGATCTATGTATACGGATGCGGGGAGCAGTTCGGTTTCTACTGTGAATGCCGGCAGCTCGGGAGGTCCGGGTACATCCTCCGGCAGCAGCTCCGGATCCACGGTAAATAATCAATCTACCGTGAATATTGTCGTTGCCGGTTCGGGCCCTTCATAAGCTCATGACTGCAGGTTCCCGAAGAAATTATCCTGTAGGTGAGCAGATATTCTGTAAAGGAGACATAATGAATAAAATAAAGCTTATCCTTGCAACAGCTGCAGCTTCCTTGTTATTGTCAATCAGTGCATTTGCTGCAAGCGGAACTATAACTTTTTCTGATCCGAGCGTTACCGAGGGATCAGATGTTAATGTCACTATGAAGGTTTCCAGCACAGATGGCACCCTTGGCAGAGCCGATGTGACTGTGGATTATGACAGCAATCTCCTGGAATTTGTCAGCGGAACGGATGCGGACGGAGGCGCCGGTAAGGTAAGGATTCACGGCGCCACCAATGGTCAGGGCACCGGAACTTTGGAATATAATTTAAAATTCAAAACGCTTGGTTCCGGTAAAGCTGCGATCACGATAGAGACCCAGGAAGTATATGATACGGATGAGTCTCTGGTTCAGATTACACATGAAGGTAATTCTACGGTAACGGTATCCTCTCAGGCTGCCGCTTCAAAGGATGCATCTCTTTCCGAGCTGACCGTTTCTCCGGGAGAGCTTACTCCCGCGTTTTCTAAAGATGTGACAACCTATGATGTTTCCGTAGGCACAGATGTAAATACTCTCGCAGTAAATGCTGTAGCAGCAGATTCCGGAGCCACCGTCAAAGTTTCAGGAAATGACGGCCTCAACATGGGCGAAAATAATGTTACAATCACCGTGACTGCGCAGGATGGTACAACCCAGACCGTATATACCCTTAATGTTAATAAAGTGGACGGTGGTGCTTCTCAAAATGATGCTGCATCCGGCAAGTCACAGGAAACAGTAAATGAGGGTGTTAAGCTTTCTTCCAAAGAAAAGACGATTACCATTATGAATCCGGGGTCTGATGTCGAAATCCCTGCCGGTTTTGCTGAAAGCACCATTGATATCGACGGACACCATGTCAAAGGATGGGTATGGAAGGCAGATACGGATCATCAGTACTGCATTGTCTATGGTATGAATGATTCAGGTGAGCTGCATTTCTACCGTTATGATCTCGAGGAGAAGACCATTCAGAGATATTTTGAAGATCCGGTAGAGGCAAATCTCAAGCAAAACGCAGAAAGCTATCCGGAAATGGTAGAGAAGTATGATGCACTTGTAAGCCGGTATAATACACAGTTTATTTTAAGCTGTGTACTCGGCGTAGTGGCACTGGCGCTTGCAGCTTATGTAATTGTACTGATCCGTTCCAGAAGCCGCAGCCGTCATACGGATTCTGTCCGCATGATTAATAATATCCAGGATCATAGAGAGAATCAAAAAGCTTCAAAGGAAACAGAAGAGGAACTCGGCGAAACAAAGGCAATCCAGACATTAAAACGATCCTCTCCGGTAGAAAACAGTTCCGATCTGGAAGTAACGCAGGTAATACGAAAGGAAGATAAGGCAAAGCTTACGGATGATACCGATGAAATTACAATAGAGGATCTGGAGGCATCGGATGAGCCTACCATCAGTATTCCGGATGTGAAGGAAAAGAAGACAGAGACAGCAGAGGGTACCTCTGCACCAACAGCTTCGACAACTGATAAGCAGGATTCACAAAAGAAAAATACAGAAAAAGACGAGCTTGAAATAGAAGATCTGTAATTGAAATCTGTATATAGAATTATGTTTGCAGGCTTCTGTATGCTACTGTTTGGATAAAGAAATCTGCAGAGTACTCGCACAATTTGGTACTCATAAATTTAAGAAAGGCATTTTAATGAATCAATTCACCATTCAGGCGCAGCGGGCTTTGCAGCTCGCGATTGAAAGCGCTGAAGAGCTGAATCAGCATTATATTGGCACAGAGCATATCCTGATGGGGCTCCGGCGGGAAAATACCGCTGTAGCTGCCAGGGTGCTTGCCGCCAATGGAATAAATGAAGATAAAATCCGTGAGATGATCAGCCGTTTTATCACTCCGGACAGTAATGTTGCGCTGACAGATCGTTCCGGCTATACTCCATCAGCAAAAAAGGTCATGGAGGGAAGCATGCAGGAAGCCATGCACAGCCGTTCCCGGCTGGTTGGTACAGAGCATATCCTGATTTCCATCCTGAAGGATCCGAACTGTGTTGCGTCCAGAATTATTACAACGCTGGGCGGCAATGCGCAGAAAATTTATCAGCAGATTATGTCTGCGGTAGGAGACGATAGTTATGTGGATAATAAAGCCGGAAGCGCCTCTACGCAGAAGGAAAGTACCACACCGACTCTGGATCAGTATTCACGAGATCTGACACGGCTCGCTGCTGATGGCAGGCTTGATCCGGTTATTGGCAGGGATAGAGAAATCATGCGGGTCATTCAGATTCTCTCCCGCAGAACGAAAAACAATCCATGTCTTATCGGAGAGCCGGGAGTCGGTAAAACTGCAGTTGTAGAGGGTCTTGCAGAGCGGATTCAGTCCGGAGATGTGCCAGATTCCATCCAGGGGAAGCGTCTCGTTACTCTGGATATTTCCGGCATGGTCGCAGGCTCCAAATACCGCGGAGAATTTGAGGAGCGTATTAAAAGAGTCATTCAGGAAGCACAGAATGACGGTGAAGTACTGCTCTTTATCGATGAGATCCATACGATTATTGGTGCCGGTGGCGCAGAGGGTGCTTTGGATGCTGCCAATATCCTGAAGCC
>DJXY01000017.1 GCA_002449915.1 Oribacterium sp. UBA6992 | reverse complement strand
TATGAGCCAATCTGGGCTATTGGTACCGGAAAGACAGCTACTGCAGCACAGGCAGAAGAAGTATGCAAGGCAATCCGTGATACTATCGCTGCGATCTATGGTACAGATACTGCAGAGGCAATCCGTATCCAGTATGGCGGTTCTATGAATGCCGGTAACTGCAAGGAGCTGCTCGCTCAGCCGGACATTGATGGCGGTCTGATTGGCGGTGCTTCTCTGAAAGCAGATTTTGGAACGATTGTAAATTATAATAAGTAAGTAGCGCAAGAAAAACGAGGGGATAAGTAGTTTGTAAGATACAGATACTTGTCCCCTTTTTTTGTCGTTCATTTTCGGATGCGATAGGACGCAGAATAGATGACCCGGCGAAACTGACGGTCCATGGTAATATGGATTTCGATTCCCTGCTTGTCGATGGTATCAAGCATCAGAATCGTATCATCGGAGCTTCTATCGGCATCTGCGAGTACAGGCAGGGCCTGTACCCTGTCTGCTTCGGATTGGAATGCTTCCGCATCCATCGTAACACCGAGCGAGAGGTGGAGCGTTTCCTCAAGTATACTTTCGTATTTATAGTACTGATAGTTTATATCCATGGCAGTTTGCGGGATTTCTGATGGAAAGATCTCTCGAAGCTCATGCTCCATCTCGGTATTCATTTTGTCAAAACGCAGATACTGCTTCGGGTTTCTGGTAGCAGAACAGTATGGCGGCAGCAGGCATAGAGTAATGGCTGAAATGATGCCGATGAGCTGTGCCGGGAGAGAGAGCCGGATCAGAGCCCGAACCCATGCTCCCCTTGCAAAGCTTCTTGCCGCAATACCAAAAAATCCAACGAGGAATGGGAGCATCAGAAATAAATACATTGCATTCAGAAACCATGATCTTGAAAATGTGAGTCTCGGATAGCGTATATGGAAGGCAAGCAGTGAGACCAGAAGGACGAGAGCTTCCAGCAGCAGTCCTGAAAGGAGATCCAGCTTCAGCATGTCATGCCAGATCGGCCTGGTCTTCATCATTTTGTGGTCCGTGCGTTTTTTACAATCGGGATGCTTCAATTTCCATACCTCATACTAACGTATTTATGTAACAAAAATGCAGCCACAGTTTTCTGTGACTGCATTATTTTAGCATAGGCGTTTCGTGAAACCAAGTACCTGTGCTGGAGACCTTTTGCACTTTATGTAAGGTACCGGAGCGTACAAAGATCCGGACCTCACAGGTCATATCATAGATGGCATTTATTTCTCCCAGGGAAGCTCCGGCTTGCCAAAGTGACCATAGGAGGAAACCAGATTGTAATCCACATTAAGGAGGTGCAGGGAACGGATAATGCCCTTGGGGGTCAGATCGTAGTTCTCGCGGATGGATTCCCAGATCTGATTCCGGTCCTCATGCTCTGTGCCAAAGCAGTCCACATATACGGATACCGGCTCTGCAACGCCGATGGCATAGGCAAGCTGTACCTCGCAGCGGTCCGCCTTGCCGGCATTCACAATATCACGTGCGATCTTACGTGCCATATAGGCTGCGGAGCGATCCACCTTGGAAGGATCCTTGCCGGAAAATGCTCCACCACCATGATGCGCAGCTCCGCCATAGGTATCGGCGATAATCTTTCTGCCGGTGAGACCGGAATCTGCAAAGGAGGAACCGAGCACAAAACGGCCTGTCGGATTAACAAGTACGCGGAAATCTGTATTGAGCTCCATCTCCTGTGCGGTTTCCATCATGATGCCGGTGACAATTTCCCGCACTTCTGTAAGGGAAGTTTCCTCGGCATGCTGCGTGGAGATCAGGAAGGTATCAATTCTTCCGGCAGCATAGTCGTAGCTGACCTGCGCTTTGGCATCCGGACGCAGTTTCCTAAATCCGTCACGCAGATTAAAATCCCGGAGCTTAAGCAGTGCCTTTGTAGACAGGACATAAGGGATCGGAAGCATCTCCCTGGTTTCATTGGTGGCATATCCAAACATCATGCCTTGATCGCCCGCACCCTCGCGGTCAACACCCATCGCAATGTCCGGAGACTGCTTGGAGATCAGCAGGCGAATGTTATATTTATCGACATTTTCAAGTCCGATTTTGGTAAGGACAGCTCTTGTCAAGGTATCGTAGTCCGGATCGTAGTTGGTGGTTACCTCGCCAAGGATCGTGATTTCGTAGTCCTTGATGACGGTTTCCGCAGCAATACGGCCGTTGGGATCATGCTGCAGAATGTCAGTTACGATTGCGTCAGAAATCTGGTCGCAGATCTTGTCAGGATGTCCATTGGATACCTGCTCAGATGAAAATAGCATAATGGTTCCTTTCTGCCATAACAGGCATATGATAATGTAAGCAAAAGAAAAGGACTGCCGAACAAATCGACAGTCCGTAACATTCTTCCGTCTTATTGCTCGAAACAAAATTGTTCGCTCAGGTTAGCACCTTCCGTTTCCGGGGTTGCTGCGGTTTCATCGCTCCTATGTAGCTCCGCCGTCTCTGAATAAGTATATGTTTGTGCAACATATTGTAACAGATCATGGATATATGTCAAGCGCTGTTTTCGCCCTGTTTTTGTGAATGACTGTAAGCTGACGGTCAGGCGCGCTGTCTTTGGTCATGACAGTCAGGTGCTCTTTACGTTAATGCTTTTGACCGGTCAAATGCGGATCAAATCCGGTAAAGCGGGGCGAACTCTGTAAATCTCTGCATTCTCCGAATTGCCAAAACTATCGTGCATGGTATATACTGATAGCATTCCTGTTAAATATTATACAATTTACCGGAGGTGAAGTTCATGCCAATCAAGGTACAGAATGATTTACCTGCAAAGCATATATTGGAATCTGAAAATATTTTTGTCATGGATGAAGCCCGTGCGATCTCACAGCAGATCCGTCCGCTGAGGATTGCGATTCTTAATCTCATGCCTCTCAAGGAGGATACAGAGCTGGATATTCTGAGGGTGCTTTCCAACTTCCCGATCCAGACGGAGATTACGCTGATGAAGGTAGCCAGCCATCGGGCTACGCATACGGATGCATCGCATTTAAACAAATTTTATGTAACGTTGGATCAGATTGAAAATGAAGCCTTTGATGGTCTGATCATTACCGGCGCGCCGGTGGAAAAAATGCCATTTGAGGAGGTGGAATACTGGCAGGAGCTGACAGAGATTATGAAATGGTCGGAGACACATGTGTTTTCCACGTTTCATATCTGCTGGGGTGCACAGGCTGGACTTTACTATCATTATGGGATACAAAAGGTCCTGCTGCCAAAGAAGCTGAGCGGTATTTACCGGCAGAAAGTGGTTCATCGTAAAAAGATGATTATGCGTGGCATGGATGACTATTTTATGGTTCCGATTTCACGTTATACCGGCATCGATGAGGCGGCGGTCCGCAGCAATCCGGAGCTTTATATGGTTGCAGAATCCGACAATCCGGAGGAGGGCGGCAGCTATATGATCCTGGCATGTTCTTCACGCCAGATTTTTATCACCGGTCACTCCGAGTATGATAAATATGATCTGGATAAGGAATATAAGAGGGACGTTGCCAAGGGTCTGAACCCGGATATCCCGGTAAACTATTATAGAGACAATGACCCGTCAAAGGAGCCGATCCTCTCCTGGAGATCCACATCTAACTGTACCTATACCAACTGGCTGAACTTTGTGTATCAGGAAACTCCGTATGATCTTAAGGAGCTGAAGCCGGTGCAGTATGACAGCTATCTTAAGGGAGACCATGTCGGCGAACGGGATACTATTATGGGGGCAAACTAATGGATGTATTAGACAGAATCATGAATTACGTAAAGGTGGACACCCAGTCCTCGGAGAGCTCCGGGACGACACCGTCTACCATGAAGCAGTTTGATCTTGGTCGGATGCTTGTCGAGGAGCTTAAGAACCTGGGCGCAGAACGGGTCAAGATCACAGAGCAGTGCTATGTTTATGCAAGGATCCCATCCAATCTGGATCCGGAGATGAATGCCGTCACTCCGCGACTTGGATTTATCGCGCATATGGATACCTCACCATCTGCTTCCGGGGCCAATGTCAATCCCCGCGTTGTTAAAAATTATGATGGAGGAGATATTACACTTGGTCATGGCGTTGTATTGTCGCCGAAGACATTCCCGCACCTTCTAGATGCGCGGGGAGCGGATCTCCTTGTGACGGATGGTTCTACACTGCTGGGAGCAGATGACAAGGCGGGCGTTGCAGAGATCATGCAGATGGCGGAGTATTTCCTCACGCATCCGGAAGTTAAGCATGGAGAGCTTGAGATCGGCTTTACACCGGATGAGGAGATCGGAAGCGGAGCAGAGCTGCTTGATCTTGCTGATTTTGGCGCGGAAGTCGCCTATACTGTGGATGGCGGAACCTTGGGAGAGATCGAATATGAAAACTTCAATGCGGCCTCCGGCACCGTGCATATTCACGGGGTCAATGTACATCCTGGCTCTGCCAAGGATAAGATGATCAACGCATCTCTGGTAGCGATGGAATTTGATAGACTGCTTCCGCCGTGCCGCCCTTCCAATACAGAGGGCTATGAGGGATTTTTCCATCTTTGCTCGATTGAGGGAGATGAGACGGATTGTGTAATGAAGTATATTATCCGGGATCATGACCGTGAGAAATTTGAGGCAAAGAAGCAGCAGTTCCAGGCAGCAGCAGATCAGTTGAATGAAAAATATGCCGGGACAGACGCGGAAGTGCAGGTTATGGTTAAGGACTCTTACTATAATATGAAGGAGAAGATCCTGCCCCATATGTACCTGATTGACCAGGCCAAGGAAGCCTTTGCCAAAGCTGGCGTGGAGGCACGCACGGTTCCAATCCGCGGCGGCACAGATGGCGCGCGGCTTTCCTTCCGCGGACTGCCTTGCCCCAACCTCTCGACCGGGGGCGAGAACTACCATGGCATCTATGAGTATCTTAACATTAATTCCATGCGGACCATGGTGGATGTACTGAAGAACCTTACAACCGGTATGGTAGGTGTCCGGAAATAATGTCAGACATCAGGCAAACAGCAGAATGAAAAGAAAAAGAGAGAACCCAATTGTGAGGGCTCTCTCTTTTATTTACCTTATTCAGTTTTTGGTTTATCTGTGCATCGGACTGGTACCATCCTTTGTAGATTTTATATTGCTTAAGGATCCTTCTTGTCCTGTGATAAGTATATTTAAAGTATTATCTAAAATAGCTTTGCGCTATGTTTATCTTTTAAATCTTAGGATTATCACATTTACATATGCTTACGAGTTATTATTTACGCGATAATATCTCTCAGACTTTGTAAAGGATAAATCGAAGTGGCACTTCGTGGAATTAAGCTTACATGACCATCGGATACTCTTTCCGATGCTGCTGCTTTAAAAAATTACCTTTGACGCTGTCCCGAGATATTATCGTCTGACTGTGCTGGAATCATCGCTTTATACCTCGCTTTCTGCAGTTTCGTTCGATGGCTTACCGCCACCACTTTGTTAACGCCCGGTCTTATCCTTTCTCGTCAGATAAGATTTGTTAACGTTGAACTTTTTCTTTGTGTCTTAATACTAGCACAAGAATTATTTTTTGTAAATGATAAATAAATAAAAATATTATTTTTATTTATTTGATAAATCTCCGGAAATTATGAAAAACGGCTTCCGGAAATGCTATAATCAGGACATGGAAAAGAAAGAGCTGCGGGCTATGATCCGTGAAAAATCAAAAACTTTAACAAATGAATATCGCCAGAAGGCAAATGCCGGCATTGAGTCCAGAATCATGATGCATCCGATCTTCCAGCAGGTGGAGACGATTTTCTGCTATGTCAGCATGCCGGAGGAGCCGGATACCCGTGAAATCATTGAGACCGCATGGTCTATGGGTAAGAGGGTCTGTGTCCCGAGATGCATCCCGGGACCGGAGCACAGGATGGAGGCTGTGATCATCCGCTCCTGGGAGGATCTGGAACCGGGCACGCTGGGGATCCTGGAGCCGAAGCGGGGACTGCCTGTGATCGACGGCTATAAGATTGATCTTGCGTTGATCCCATGTGTGTCGGCGGACCGTTTTGGAGGCAGACTTGGCCATGGAGCCGGATATTATGACCGTTTTCTGCATGGGCAAAGCATGTATAAGTATTGCCTCTGCTTTGAAGAACTGATGGCGGAGCAGATTGCGGGAGCGGATCGGGTTCCGATGGATCCGTATGATATTGTGATGGACCGGATCTTTACAGAAGATAAGGTTTATAATCCAAGGATGGCATCGGAGAACGATGGAGACGATTCGGTGAGAGAAGCATTACGAGGCTCCTCCGGTTTGTTAGGAAAGCTTCTGCGCCGCATGCTGCCGGATCCCGAAAATCGTGGATAAGGCAGGGATATATTGGAGATCGGAGTGGGATGCCCTTGCGTAGGGAAACGGGAATAGAACCGGCATTGAGCTTAAGCAGAATCGAGGAAAATAAAAATATATGGATGATACAAAGCTTGAAACCTTAAAAGAGTGGATGGATGACAGCCACGATATTGTGTTTTTTGGAGGTGCCGGTGTTTCTACAGAGAGCGGAGTACCGGATTTCCGCAGTAAGGATGGACTCTATAACCAGCATGATGTACAGTTTGACCGGTACCGCCCGGAGTATCTTCTGAGTCACAGCTGCCTTATGAATGAGCCGAAGGTTTATTTTGAGTTTCACCGGCAGAAGATGGATACCCGCAGGGTCCAGCCCGACAATGCCCATAAGTATCTTGCGGCACTGGAAAGGACCGGAAAATTAAAGGCAGTAGTGACACAAAATATCGATGGACTGCATCAGAAGGCAGGCAGCCGTGTCGTCTATGAAATTCATGGCAGCGCACTGCGGAATTACTGTATGAAATGCGGCAAGGCTTATCCGCCGGATTATATTTTTGATTCTAAGGAAGCGGTTCCGCACTGCACCTGCGGAGGTGTGATCCGTCCGGACATTACGCTGTATGAGGAGAGCCTCCCGGAGGCTGCGGTGAGAGGCGCTGTTAGAAGCATTGCACAGGCGGATATGCTGATCATCGGTGGAACCTCGCTTACGGTTTATCCGGCGGCATCCTATATCCATTATTTTGAAGGTAAGTATCTTGTCATTATCAACCGGGATGAGCTTAATGTACGTATGGATGCACATACGCTAGTAATAAAGGATAAGATCGGCGAGGTGTTTACGTGCCTTGCAGAGCTGCAGGGGCTCCGGCTGGATTAAGCGTGCATCCTTCCTTGATCCGTGCTTTAAGGCATTGGATTTATAGAGGGAAAGAGCTGCTTCATGTCCTCCGGCAGGTCACTTTGAAAGGTCAGATCTCTACCAGTGATCGGATGTCGGAAACGCAGGCGCCAGCTGTGCAGCGCCTGCCGCTGCATGTCCTGATACTCTGGATGATAGAGGAAATCTCCGATCAGAGGATGCCCCACATAGTTAAGGTGCACCCGGATTTGATGTGTCCGTCCGGTTTCCAGCTTAAGAGACAGGAGACTCAAGTTCTTGTCGGGACGATACTGCAGCTGCCGGAGATGTGTTACACTGTACTCTCCGTTTTTAAAGTCAATGCAGCGCTCGATGACAGAACCCTGTTTCCGCCCGATCGGAGCATTGATGGTCATGTGAAAGCAGGAGCCTGCCGGATATGCGCAATTGGTATCTATAGTATCGGCAGCTTGAGAGCGGTGGCTTACGTAGAGACCGGAGCATTCGCATCCGCTGAGTGAGGAGACATCACCCTCGGCAATGGCAAGATACTCCCGGTGAATTTCCCGGTGTTTTACCATATCTCCCAGGAGCGCGGCACTCAACATGTTTTTGGCACTGATCAGGAGCCCACTTGTATCCCGGTCCAGCCGGTTGATGATGCGGTTTACATATTGTGGATATCCGAGGACATGGTGTGTATACCAGCAGAGCGCGTTCCCAAGTGTATCCTTGTAATGCTCCATGGAAGGATGGACCGGCATGCCGGCGGGCTTATTGATCACAAGGAGGTCGTCATCCTCATAGATGATGTTAAGGGGAATGCAGCTTTCCTCGACATGTTCGCTTATCTCTGTTTCGAGGATATTAATCTTGAGTCTGTCACCGTCGGAAAGGATGCATTTTGCCCAGGTCTTACTTCCGTTAAGCAGCATGCCAAAAATGGACTCGCCTGTTTCCGGATGGATGGCAGATGTGTTCCGGAGATGATAGATGATGTGCCGGGAGTATCCCAGGGAACGCAGAAAAGCTCCCACGGTCTCACCGCGGAAGCTTTCCGGTATGGTATACTCCAGTGTGCGTAGATTTACAGCCATAGGAGTCTTTTATGCAAAGTGGAAGGTATCCTTGAGACCGAGCCACTTCTGATCCTTCTCACTCAGATTGAGGGGAGTTCCGTCGTCCAGTGTATACCCCTCGGCGGAAGCATTCCCCTGGTATGTACCGTTTACATGAGGCCAGGTAATGTTGATCTCAGGGTCGTTCCACGCAAGACCGGACTCATCTCCCGGATGCCAAAAATCGGTTACCTTATAGCAGAACTCGGCTACATCCGACAGTACCAGAAATCCGTGTGCAAAGCCTTCGGAAATGTAGAACTGCTTCTTATTTTCCTCAGTCAGCTCGACGCCGAACCATTTGCCGTAGGTTTTACTTCCCTCACGGAGGTCTACAGCAACATCAAATACAGAACCCCTGATTACACGTACCAGCTTGCCCTGTGGATACTGCTTCTGGAAATGCAGACCGCGCAATACACCCTTTGTGGACATACTCTGATTGTCCTGTACAAATACCATGTCAAGACCTGCAGCATGCATATCGTTTTGATTATAGGTTTCCATAAAATATCCACGGTCGTCGCCATGCACGGTTGGTTCAATAATATAGAGGCCTTCAATCGGCGCTTTGGTTACTTTAATCTGTCCCATTGTAAACTCCTTATGTATAATATGTAGATGCTTCTGCACCCAGTGGCTTTATTATAGATGGCTTTTCCGGAAAAAACCAGTGGAGAGCAGCATTCGCATGGAAAACCTCTGAAAGACATGTAAAGCAGGCATGAAAATATGCTTAAATCAGAAGATTTTTACAAAAAACAGTTGACATTGCTGGAATGAAGGACTATTATAGCATTAAATTAATAATAATTATTAATTTCATGTTTGAAGTATTTCTACTCTCGCCGAGGGAGCGGAGATATGTAACGGACGAATGAAGGTAAAAGTACAGATGAAAGGATAGGAGATGAACTATAGCAGACAGCGAGAGGAAGTGATGGATCAGCTTAAACTGCATCATGACCATCCGACAGCGGACATCATCTTTGCGGAGTTAAGAGAAAGAGATCCGAATATCAGTCTTGCCACCGTTTATCGAAACCTGAAGCTTCTTTCCGAGCATGGCGCGATCAAAAAACTCACCTTTGTTTCAGGGGCGGACCATTTTGATCCTAATACCGAGCTACATTACCATTTTGTTTGTAATGAATGCGGCAGAGTGTTTGATGTTCCGATGAAAGTTGCCGAGCATCTGGACCAGGATGCCGAGGCGTTTGTGCCTGGCGAGGTCACCGGTCATGAACTCGTTTTTTATGGAGTCTGCGACGAATGCGCGCGGAAATCCTGAGGAAACGGCAGTATCTCAGAATCCGGGAAAACATGTGAGCAAGTTGATTTTAGCAGAAGGCCTAATGGCAGAAAAGGAGATACGTTTATGAAAACTTGGGTATGTTCAGTATGTGGTTATGTATTTGAAGGTGAGAATCCGCCAGAGCAGTGTCCTGTATGTAAGGCACCAGCGTCCAAGTTTGTGGAGCAGACTGGTGAGCTTACCTGGGCAGCAGAGCATGTAATCGGCGTTGCCAAGGATGTTCCGGAAGATATCAAAGCAGACCTCAGAGCAAACTTTGAGGGTGAGTGCTCCGAAGTCGGCATGTATCTTGCAATGGCAAGGGCTGCTTACAGAGAAGGTTATCCGGAGATTGGCGATTATTATAAAATTGCAGCTTACGAGGAGGCTGATCACGCTTCCAGATTTGCCGAGATGCTTGGAGAGGTTGTATCTCCTTCCACGAAGGAAAATCTTACTGTACGTGTTCAGGCTGAGAATGGTGCTACCGCTGGTAAAACCGATCTCGCCAAGAGAGCAAAGGCACTGAATCTGGATGCTATTCATGATTCTGTACATGAGATGGCTCGTGACGAGGCAAGACATGGCAAGGCATTTGCTGGTCTCCTCAAGAGATATTTTGGTTAATTTAAACGATAAGATCGCCTGGTTTGGTGCCAGGCGGTCTTTTTGTATTGCAGCATATGGTAATCTGAACCACGTGCCGAAATATGTTTATTTTTTAACAAATGAATCTGTACGCAATTGACTGCATTCCATTTTTGTTATATAGTACAAAAAGCTATAGGCTTTTATAACTTGCTGAAGTTATGCATAAAATAAACGTTTGTGATCGCTGGCATGCAGAGATCACTTCAGATCATGCAGCGATTTTAAACGCAATGGTAAAAGATAAGAAAGAGCAGAGGTAGATATGACAGATAAAAGACCAGTTGTGCTCCTGATTCTGGATGGGTATGGTATTAATCCTAATCCGGTAGGTAATGCAATTGCAATGGCAGATACTCCGGTCATGGACCGGCTGGAGAAGGAATGTCCTTTTGTAGAGGGGCAGGCGTCAGGACTGTATGTAGGCCTTCCGGATGGACAGATGGGTAACTCCGAGGTTGGCCA
>DJXY01000108.1 GCA_002449915.1 Oribacterium sp. UBA6992 | reverse complement strand
CCTTGCCGCGGATCGTGATGTATTTCGGCTCATAATCATGCTCCACATCTACACCGAGAGAACTCTTGGGCATATCAATAAGATGCCCCATGGTAGCATCGATTGTGTAGTTTTTTCCGAGAAACTTGCTAATCGTTTTTACCTTTGCCGGTGACTCAACGATAATCAAACTGTTTGCCATGAAATAAACTTCCTTATATATAAATTCTTACCAAAGATCTGGGTCAAGTGCACTCACTATATAACAGCTTTTTTTATTTTGCAAGACCGGAAGATAGTTTCTGGCGATAGTAACCGACTCTTGGACTCTCGATGTAATCCATCATTTCGAGCTCTACTAATACTTCTGCTGTCCTTTGAACAGATAGTCCGGTCGCGGCAATAATCTCATCCATATGGCGGACATCCTGGGCGAGTGCCAGATACACCTTTTTCTGCAGCCGGCTCAGTTTCTCAAGCTTCCGCTCCGGTAGCAGCAATTCCCCCTGCAGCTTAAGATTAAGAACCTCCAGTACATCATCAACTGAAGTCAGGATCCCGGCTCCCTGCCGGATCAGCTCATTGCAGCCTCTGGATAAGCGGTCATTGATTCTGCCGGGCACAGCCAGCACCTCCTTTCCCTGCTCGAGTGCATTTCCGACGGTAATAAACGTACCGGAACGTTCCTTGGCTTCAATCACAAGGACAACATCTGCAAGCCCAGCGATAATCCGGTTTCTGCTGGCAAAATGTGATGGAAGCGGCGGGGATTCCAGCGGATGTTCTGAGATGGCGCCGCCACCCAGGCGCAGGAGCTTGTCATATAGACGAAAATTTGATTCCGGATAACAGATATCCAGTCCACAGCCAAATACTGCAAAGGTTTCCGCTCCGGCATCTACCGCGCCCCATTGTCCGGCGGCATCTATCCCGTATGCCATACCGCTGATGATCTGGATGCCCTGACCTGCAAGAGCGCTTCCAAGAGACCGTGCGATATCAAGACCATAAGGAGTGGCATCCCTGGCACCGATAATCGCAGCACTTGGCACGTCGTCCTTTGGGAGGCTTCCTCGTACATAAATGGTTCGCGGACAGCGGGGGATATTTCTCAGGCGTTTTGGAAAATCCGGATCCAGAGGCGTGAGCTCACGGATTTCACTTTTTAAGTGCATGTCTCTGTTGGTCATAGTCTGCCTCCCATGTCTCCGGAACCATACAGACGGTCCTCAAAGGAACGGTAGCTGACAGCCTCGGCGAGATGCATCATCCGGATCTCCGGGGAATCGTCGAGGTCCGCGATCGTTCGCGCAAGCTTCAGTACCTTATGATACACACGGACGGACATCTGCCGCTTCTCATAGATCCGCTTCATATAGTCACTTTCCTGAGGACCCAAACTGCAGAAGCTGTGGATTTCGCGAATGCTCATTTCACCGTTATATCGTATCCCGGGGATTTCCCGGAAGCGCTTAAGCTGTATTTCTCTTGCCTTCTGAACCTTAACACGCAGCTCCATAGAGGAGACGCCGGGGATTCTGCCCTCTGCCTGCTCAAATGTAACAGGCGATGCTTCTACGCAGATATCAATCCGCTCCAGAATCGGACGGGAGATCCCCCGCTGATACGCACGGATTTTGCCCGGGGTGCAATGACAGCGGTCACGATCCGGATAGAAACCGCAGGGGCAGGGATTCATGGCAGCGACCATCAGGCAGTCTGCGGGGTACGTAAAGGTCCCCTGCATACGGCTGATAATGACTCTCCGTTCTTCCAGCGGCTGACGCAGGGCTTCGATTGCGGATTTTGAAAATAAGGGAAGCTCATCCAGAAACAATACACCTCCGGAGGATAATGCAAGCTCTCCCGGAACCACAGAACCTCCCTGTACGCCGCCGGTCAAAGCAGGCGTTGTGATGGTATGATGCGGACTTCGGAAGGGACGTTGATATAAAAGGGCGCTGTCCTTAGGCAGCAGTCCTGCGATGGAATAGATTTTGGAAATTTCGATGCTTTCATCGCGTGTAAGTGGAGGCAGGATCCCCGGGATGCGTTTTGCAATCATGGTTTTACCGGAACCTGCCATGCCGGAGAGCAGCAGATTATGTTTACCGGCAGCGGCAATCAGGGCGGCTCTTATACCGACGGACTGCCCTTGCACATCGGAAAAATCCAGCATGGCGGTCTCCTTTACGGACAGCTCCTCCGGCGTCGGGCGAGGGAAGCTTTTAAAATGCTCACTGGTGGAAATCAGCTTTAAAAGCTCTCTCACCGTGGATAGTCCGATGATATCCATGTTTTCCACTACAAGAGCTTCTCTCACATTTTCCGCGGGCACGATGGCACCGGTAAGTCCCTGCTTCCGGAACTCGGATACAATAGATAATATGCCACGGACAGGACGGATCTGACCATCCAGTCCGACCTCGCCTACAATTCCATAGGCATCCAAAGGGAAGCTTTCGGTTATGCCGAGGATTCTGAGCATCCCGGTCACAATCGGAAGATCAAAATAGGTTCCATCCTTCCGGATGTCTGCCGGCTGCAGATTAATGGTGACTCTTTTAGGAGGAAGAAAAATATCAGAATTACGTAAGGCAACATTGCACCGCTCGACAGCTTCTCGCACACTGGCGGAGACATTACCTACGATAATACTGCGTGGCAGTCCGCCGCTCTCATCCACCTGAACGGAAACCAGATATCCGCTGAGACCGGACAGACCGCCGCTATAAATTTTTGATAGCATGATACCACGATGGGAATCAGGAGTGTTTATACAAAGAATCTTTTACAAGCATACATGATTTGCAGGAGCTTGTAAACAGAAGCTTATAAATTCGCGTAATTTTACATGATATCTTTTACGTGATATATGATAATTTACAGGATTTCTCTGCCAATTGCAGTCCAGCCTGATTCGTCCGGTCGATCCGGATGGTCCAAGCTGTCTTCAAGACCGGATATGTCCCGGCAAACTTTATCCGTGATAGAATTGTTTCAGATCATCCGGATACTCTGCAACAAGCGTTTTACCACTGAGATCGGACAGTACTCCTGACATGCCCGGAAAGCAGAGCTGCCATGCATGCAGCAGCTGATGCTCAACCTTGTATTTTTTACGGCAGATTTCATTGATCCGGGACTTGCCATATTTCGGATCCCCCAGGATCGGATGACCAATGGAAGCAAGATGTGCCCTGATCTGATGTGTTTTTCCGGTAATAAGATGCACCTTCAGGACGGTCCATGCACCATTGGATTCCAGAGGCTGGTATGCAGTATGAATTTCCGATGCATCTTTAAAAGGCTCCAGACGGATCTCGACTTTGTTGTTGACAGGATTTTTATACAGAAATCCATCGATCTGATGCTCACTGGAAATCACGCCGGAGACTACCGTGAGGTAATATTTCTTAAGACTTCGATCCTTAAGGATTTTGCCAAGCTCCTGCAGTGCCGGCAGCGTTTTACCAAACAAAAGGAGTCCGGAGGTATTGCGGTCCAGCCGGTTGGCAATTCCTGGCTTAAAGGTCTCCATCTGAGATTCTGTCAGCTCGCCTTTCCGGATCAGATAGTTAAGACAGATCTCGTTAGCGGAGGGGGCTTTGCTTCCATCACTCTGAGAGAGCCACCCTGCCGGTTTATTAATAACCAGAAGATTTGCATCCTCATA
>DJXY01000119.1 GCA_002449915.1 Oribacterium sp. UBA6992 | reverse complement strand
GACCGTCTCTGTCGGAAAAGCAACCAACCCTCCGCGGCGGATAATTTCCGCTGCCTGCTTCACACCTTCAATGCCTTTAACAATGGTTTCCATTATAATCTGTATCTTCTTTCCTGAAATTTCCTGTAAGCAGGATGCAAACATGCACTGCTTTTGCTTCTGCCATCTGCAAACAATACTCAGAATATGTCGGTTTTGACATATCTTATCATGTTAATCTACATTTTATCCGTTGGCACCGGGCTCCGGAACCTCCTGCATATTGAGGTTCAGGATATCCCAGAAGCCTGTTGGTTCCTGGCCAAGCTTCCATGCGGCAACACCACCGACACCGGCCTCGCGGATATGCTTAATCTTTAGATTCAGAGAATCTTCATCCTCCATCCAGACCTTCTTTACGCTGTCACCGTCCTGGATTTCTCCATAATTCTGCCCGGTCGTCTCATCCCATTTAAGCTCGATGCCCTTGGAGGTAATCCATTCTCTTGCCTGCTTGATCCCCATCGCGTCCGATGTGGTCTTTCCGTTTTGTGTAATCCAGACTCTCGTATAAAATGGAACCGCAATAATGATCTGCTCCGGAGCGATGTTTTTAAGCGCTTCCTGGATGCCGCGGTCTGTATAACTGATGGAAGCAACGGAGCCTTCCTCACCTCCGCTGTAATGTTCATCATAGCACATAATTACAACATAATCACAAAATGTGCCAAGCTCCCCGATATCATAATAGCTGTTGTAATTATACGGTACATAGCAGTCCACCGAGAGTATGATTCCGGCTTTACGGCAGGCGATCGAGAGCTCTCTCATAAACTGCACATAGTCTCTGCCGAGTGACTGGGGGATCTGCTCAAAATCGATATTCAACCCATCAATACCGACCTGCTGGGCGGTGGATACAAGCCCGTTGATCAGCTGCTCGCGTAACGCAGAGTTTGGCAGCAGCACCGAGGTATCGATTTTACCGGAATCAAAGTTGTTGACCGTCGCCCAGACCTGATAGCCCTTGGCATGCGCTTTGGAAACATAGTCCTCTGAAGCATAGCTCAGGAAATCTCCCTCACTGGTGGTCAGCACGAACCAGGTCGGAGCGATAACATTCATCGGACCTGCATTGGCGGTAACCGTGTCAAATGTAGCATTGCCTGCTGCCGTCGTGATCTGATGGAAGCCCATTACAACCTTGCTGCCGTCCTCCCGCAGGATATGCTTAAATACCGGTGCGGTAAAATTGTCCTCCGGAGTCACCTCGGTAATTTCCGAGAGCTTTTTATTACGAAGGTAGCCGATATAACCATCATTGGTGGAGACCTTACTCCAGTTTTCCAGCGTTTCCAGCACCGTAACGGTATCTCCCTTGGCGAGGTCTGTCAGCACCGGACTCTTGACACCGCCCAGCACTCGAACGCTTTCCTTTCCTTTCAGTGTCGCCTGCTTCTCCGGGCTATCGTTATCAAAGATAAAAATACGCTTGTTGGTCTGATCGGTATGGGCATGATAACGGATATCTGTGTACTGGGAAACCAGCGTGACATTGAGAAACAGGTCCTTGCCATCCCAGAAAAAGGCCTGCGCGCCATCCTGCGCCGGATCCCCCTCCGAAATTTTGATGGTTTCCTCCGGTTCGGAGTAAAACAGCTGCTTTACATCCGATGCCCAGTAGAATCTGCGGTTCAGGGTGCCGATAACCCAGTCAAACGGGAGATAGACCTGCCCGTTCTGGTATCTGCCGATGACGAGATAGCCCTTATCGTTTTTTACAATTTCCTGATTAAGATAAATGAGGATATTGTTGCCTGCAACGTTATCAAAATATTCATTCAGATCAGCGCGCTCCTTGGTCGGCATATACTTTTTTACGTATACATATCCGCCACCGATACAGCCAATCAGCAAAAGTAAGAGCAGCGCGATAAGGACAGGCGCACTGCGATGCTTTTTCTGCTCTCCGGGTCTTTGGGCGTTGCGTCTCCTGCCTGCTGCCCGGCTTCTGCCCTTAGTCTCTCCCGCCTGTTCCATCCTGCCTGATGTATTATTCTCCACTGTCATCACACTTCCTGCTTTACGCTACAGAATCTGATCCTGGTCAAGCTTTGCAAGCTTTGCCGCCTGATCCGCCGTAATCAGCGGATCAATGACAAGATCAAGATTGCCATGCATAATGTCATCAATCGAATACAATGTGAGCTTAATCCTGTGATCCGTCACCCGTCCCTGCGGAAAATTATAGGTTCTGATTTTCTCCGAACGATCGCCGGTTCCAAGCTGCTCATGCTTTTCATCCGCCAGCTGCTCATGCTGCTTTGTCGCTTCGATTTCATACAGTCTTGCACGCAGGAGCCGCATTGCCTTTTCCCGGTTCTGAAGCTGCGAACGCTCCTCCTGGCACTCTGCCACAAGTCCCGTCGGGATATGGATGAGTCGCACTGCGGACGAAGTCTTGTTGATATGCTGTCCACCGGCACCGGAGGATCGGAATACCTCCATCTTGATATCTGCCGGATTGATCTCGACCTGGACATCCTCTACCTCCGGCATAACAGCAACTGTTGCCGTAGAGGTATGGATCCTGCCGCCGCTCTCGGTTTCCGGCACTCTCTGTACCCGGTGCACTCCTGCCTCATACTTAAGGCGCGAATATGCCCCTTTGCCGTTGACGATAAACACAACTTCCTTGAATCCGCCCAGACCGGTTTCATTGACAGACACAAGCTCCGTCCGCCAGCCACGCCGCTCGGCATAGGAAATGTACATCCGGTAAAGCTCCGAGGCAAAAAGCGCTGCCTCCTCGCCACCGGCGCCGCCGCGGATTTCCATAATGATGTTTTTATCATCGTTTTCATCCTTGGGAATCAAAAGAAGCTTGATCTTGTCCGCAAGCTCCGCCTGTTTCTGTTTGGCATCCTGCAGCTCTTCCTTTGCCATCTCCAGGAGATCCGCATCCTGCTCCGACGCAAGCAGCGTAAGCGCATCCTGCTCCTGTGCCTCCGCCTCGCAATATGCCTTATATGCCTTGTAAATCGGCTCAAGCTCCGCCTGCTCTCTTATAAGCTTTGTATATTTTGTAATGTCGGATACAATATCCGGCTCCGTGAGAGACTTCATGATTTCCTCATAATGTCTCTCCATATCTTTTAATCGTTCAAACATATCCCTTTACCACCCGGTCATTACCGCCGAAATCGCGTATGACCTCCACATCATGAAATCCCTTGTCCTCCATCATCCGGCGCACTGCCTCGCCCTGATCGTAGCCGATCTCAAAATAGATCCGGCCGCCCGGATTAAGAAACGATCTGGCATCCTTAAGAAGTCTCCGGTAAAACAGAAGCCCATCCTCGGCACCATCCAGTGCAAGCCTTGGCTCATGGTCCCGAACCTCCGGCTCCAGCGTATCCACAACCCGGCTTGGAATATACGGCGGATTGGATACCAGGATGTCAAAGCCCGGAAGCTTACGCTCTCTGAGATACTCCGGCACTGCTTCATAAAGATCCGAGCGCAGCAACGTAAGCCTGTCCTGTTTTTCCGGCTCCAGCACCTGTCTTCGGTTAAACTCCGCAACCTTCAATGCTTCCTCGGAAATATCGATTCCCAATGCATGCGAAATCTCCCTGGCTGCAAGGATGCTGATTACAATGCATCCACTCCCGGTGCAGAGATCCAGCAACGCACTACCGGGCGCAGGATCTTGGATCACAGCTTCCACAAGCACCTCGGTGTCCTGACGAGGGCAGAGGACAGATGCATTCACCTTAAATACGTGTCCGTAAAACTCCACCTCGCCGAGGATCTGCTGCAGCGGGATCCTCTCCGCCCGCTTCCGTAGGTCCTTGGCGAATGTTTCTGCCGCAGCCTGTCTCACAGCGGGGTCTCTCACATACTCCTCCGGCGTCTCTCCGGACACCGCAAGATATTTTGCCGTATCAAGATGATACGCCCGCTCCAGCAGGACTCTCGCATCATACCCGGCATCCGTGACACCCGCTTCTGTAAGGCGCGCCTCCGCCTGCTTCAGCATCTCCCTAAAGGTCATTCTGCCTCCAGTCCGAAATGGTCCCTTTCAAAGGCTCTCCAGTCAAACACCGCTTCCACTGCCGCAATGGCAACCTCAATCTGGCTGTCATCCGGTTCCTTGGTGGTAAGCCCCTGCATCCACATCCCCGGGATAAACAGAAGCTTGGTAAACCAGTTGTCATGCAGACCGACAAAGCGGAGTACTTCATAGGAAACACCGGCAATCACCGGAATCAGGATAATACGGCTTAAGAATTTAAGCATAAGATTGTCCACACGGATCACCATAAATAACAGAATGGAGATCAGCATGACATAAACAATAAAGCTTGTGCCGCAGCGCTTATGCTCCTTGGAGGACGCAGCCACATTGCGCACCGTAAGCGGCAGTCCGTGCTCTACGCAGTTGATGCACTTATGCTCCGCTCCATGATACTCAAAGGTCCGCCGGATATCCGGCATGCGGGAAACAAGCTTGATATAAAGGATAAAAATCGCCACACGGAGCAGACCCTCCAGAAGTGCGATGACCGTTTCCGACGCAATGAATCGTTTTAAAAAGCTTACCGCAAGCGTCGGCAGCAGCACAAAAATCAGGATAGCCGCCACAAAGGAAAATGCAACGGTAATCCCGGAAATCACCTGCTCGACCTTCTCTCCAAAGACCTTGTCCAGCCAGAGCTCAAGCCCCGATGGCTCGGAATCTTCATCATCCTCAAAGAAGCTTGCCGAGTAGGTAAGGCAGCGCATGCCAAGGATCATCGAATCCAAGAAGGAAAAAACGCCCCGGATAAACGGAAGTCTCAACACCGGATACCGGTCTGTAAGAGATGTATAGCTGTCCTTTTTTACTTCAATCGTGCCATCCGGCTTACGCACTCCCACGGAATACTCCTGCCGGTTTTTCATCATGATGCCTTCAATCACCGCCTGGCCGCCAATTCCGCTGTAGATCTGACAGCAGGACTTCTTAGCCGCATCTATTGTCTTGTTTTTGATATTTTCTGTATTTTCCATGCTACTAAGTGTAACCGAATAGCAAGGACAATTCAATAAAGCACATATGAATTTTATATGACATTGGCGATTGTAATATCAAAACAGGGGACACGCCTCAGCGTATCCCCTGTCTCTCATGTCTTGTAACCTGCAATAATTACTTATTAAGACCGAACTTCTTATTGAACTTATCAATACGACCCTTAGCAGAAGCGGACTTCTCCTTGCCGGTATAGAACGGATGGCAAGCGGAGCAAACCTCGACGTGGATCTCCGGCTTTGTGGATCCGGTTACAAAAGTGTTACCGCAGTTGCAGGTAACGGTCGCCTGGTAATACTTAGGATGAATACCCTCTCTCATGATTTACCTCTTTCTGCATGGTTCCCAACCATGCGCTCTCGTTGACCGGAGTACCGGTCACTTAGTTTAAGTTTCTCTGCTGATTCTGTACAACAACCAGCATAAGCCTAATCAAGATAACATAAAGCATCTGAAAAGGCAAGCCCCTCCCGGTTAATTTATATGCCCCGTGATCTCTCTCGACTAACTTATCCCGGCAAGCTTTATACACAGGCGGTACTGCCCATGGTCCAAACATGTCTGTAAAGCGGAAAGCCCGGTCATTGCTACCCGGGCGATACCACCATGCGGCTCGCCCTAAGTTTTTGTCAGATCCTGCGGTTCACCTTTACGACAAGTTTCCCCTGCGGAGCCACAGGTCTTGTAAACGGCTTACCATTTACAAGGAACTCACATACCTCCTTATTATTCTGAGAGCGCTCAAACAGATTAATGACATCCTCCGCAGAGCCCTTCTTTTCATCCGAGGTTTCCTTGTGAATGATGTCCAGCGCCTTCTGCTCAAGCTCCGTCAAAAGCAGATCATCCCGGCGTGTTCCGGACTTAAGGATATCAATCGCAGGGAAGATCCTACGCTCCTGAAGCTCACGGTTCAGCACAAGCTCCATGTTGCCGGTACCCTTAAACTCCTCATAAATTACATCATCCATACGGGAGCCGGTATCCACCAGCGCGGTTGCAAGGATGGTAAGCGAGCCACCCTCCCGCATATTTCTAGCTGCACCAAAGAAACGCTTTGGCATATGCAGCGCTGCAGGATCCAGACCTCCGGACAAGGTTCTGCCGGATGCCGGAACCACAAGGTTATAAGCTCTCGCAAGTCTTGTAATGGAATCCAAAAGGATGGTAACATCCTCTCCCTGCTCCACCAGCCGCTTGGCTCTCTCGATCGTCATCTCCGCAACTCTCTTGTGATGCTCCGGAAGCTCATCAAAGGTGGAGTAAATGACCTGCACCATACCGCCTTCAACTTCCTCCTTCATGTCCGTAACTTCCTCCGGACGCTCATCAATGAGGAGAATGAGCAGATGCATCTTGGGCTCATTCCGTACGATCGCTTTGGCAACCTGCTTTAAAAGTGTGGTTTTACCAGCCTTAGGCGGCGAAACGATCATACCTCTCTGTCCCTTGCCGATCGGAGCCAGGAGATCCAGGATGCGGAGTGAGGTCGGTGCCTTAACACCCTCGGTTTCCAACCGAATCCTCTGATTCGGAAAAATCGGTGTCAGCCGGTCAAAATCCGGACGTCGCGCCGCATCTCTCGGAGAAATTCCATTAACGGTTTCCACATACATAAGCGCGCCATAGCGCTCATTGGGATTTCTGGTTTTGGAATACCCGCGCAGCATATCTCCGGTCTTAAGGTTATATCGGCGGATCATCTGCGGATTGACGTAGACATCATGATCTCCAGGCAGGAAATTCTCAGAACGGATAAAGCCAAATCCATCCTGCATCACCTCCAGGATACCGCCGCATGCTTTGGCATTGGGATCCCGCATGATGGAAGGCTCATTCTCACCCTTATTCTCTTCCGGCGCGGTATTTCCGCGTAAATCCTCTTTTTGCTCTCCCGCCGTGTCCTCTGTCCGTGGACCCTCTATAAGTTCCGACGAGTTTTCCACTGCCGGTTCCGGTACATCCTTACGTATCGCTTCCGGAATCTGGCTGTCTGCCCGGTTTGCCGGTAAAGCTGCAATTCCGGTTGCTGCAGAAGCTGTGGTCATCTGTGCTGTGGGCGCCGCTTCTGCTGCCGCTACCGGGTGTTTTCTGCGAATGATATGTACCGTGTGTTTTTTCGCGTCCGCTTTATTCGCCGGCTTATCCTCCTGTGTTGATGCTTTGACATCTCCTGACACCGCAGCATCCCCGGACTCCTGGTCCCTCTTGACCATCGGCTCCTTACCTGTCTGCTTCCGGGTGGTATGCTTCCGCACTGGCCTTTTTGCGGTTTCCTTCGATGCCGCTGCTGTTCCCGTTCCGTTAGAAGCAGACGCCACAGAAGCAAATCCGGCATCTACAGCATCTGCCGTCGCTGACGCAATAGTGGAAGCGCTTTCAGCAGGTGTCGCTATTGCAGGCACTGATGCCTCTATAGAAGCATTGTCAGTGGAAACTGCGGAAACAGAAGCATTCACATCCAAAGCTGTGGCAGATGTCTCCAATCCTGTATTTCTACCCTTGCTTTCTACAGCAGAGTCCCCATTACCTTTGGCATGGAAATCTTCTGCGCCTTCCTGCCTGGCATCCACCGGATTCAGCTTGCCTACTGTTTCGGCTGCAGTATCGGTTACAGCGTCTTCTGCACTCTTCACCGCCCTTTTTGTACTGCGGCTCCGTCTTGTAGTAGATTTTGTTACGGATTTGATTTCTTTTGGATCCGGATGCCCATCAACGGGATCATCTTCTGACGAAGTATGCTTTGCCGGATGCTTTTTGACTAAAGATTTGCTGTCTGGACTATTTTGCTCCGGACTATTTTGATCTGCATCCTGAGAATCGGAATCTTTGCTATTGGAATCCTGCTTGTCTTTAGCTTTTTTGGAAACGGATTTCCGTGTCGTGGTTTTACGAGTCGTCTTACGAACCGGTTTCATATCCTGGGCGCTCTCCGGTGCCTCCGCATGCTGCGGCTCTGATTCCGGGAGAGAGATCTGCTCATTGCGTTCGTCGCTCATTTTGCCTCCTGTATGATAAGATAAAATGTGGATCTGATGATGGATCTTGAATATAAAATAAACAAATTAAGATCCTTATAGGATCATTGAAATCATAGTGAAAAGTTTACGGGATTCGATTTTGACTTTAAGAAATTTGACGTGAAGTCAAAAGAAAATCGAAACTGACTTATGATAAAATCAGTATAGCAAGTTCAACCTTGTAAGGCAAGGCTGTTTTTGTTATACTGATTAAATTCTTAATGATGTGAAAAAGAGGAGAAACATGTCCAGAAAGTCTTCCTATCAGAATCTTAAATACGATACCTACGGAAGAAGCTTGCAGAAAAAGAGCGGCAGCGGCATCCTGCGTTTCCTGTTCGGCTTCCTGGTTCCGTACATTGTAATCAACGGCATCATCTTTTTACTTGTGACCGCTTCACCTTCCGTAGAGGTCTCGGATCCCAATACGACCGATTACAAAACTGCCACCGTTTCTGTAAAGCCCGGCGGACTGCTGCCATTAAAAAATCTGACGGCAACTCTCGAGGGCGAGCCCATCGAGCTCACCAAGGATGGATCTGATTATACAGCAGTACTGGATGATAATGGTACCTTGACCGTAACCGCAACCTCTGTAAACGGCATGATTAAAACCTGCCGCACACAGGTCAATCTGCTGGATGAAACCCCGCCGGTCATTGATGAGGATTCCGTAAACCTCGGCGCTGGCTACATTGAGTTTACCGTCAGTGACAACCAGTCCGGCGTGGACTTTGATTCCATTTATGCGATCGACGGCGATGGTGACAACATTCGCCCGACAGATGTCAACAAATCCACCGGTACGGTCATGTTTTCCATGAAAACCGATACACTGCAGGTGTATGTCAAGGACCTCGCCGGTAATGAGGTACCTGCAACCTTCTCGGTAAATTAAGTGTCCAAAGGAACAAAGAGTTTAAAGAAACAAATAAACATCTTGAGAAGTCAAGAGCTCCGGGCAGATTTCACTGCTCGGAGCTCTGTTTTTGTTATTCTTTTTCCGCCTCCGGAGATGCCTGTGCTTCCGTTTCCACCTCTGCCTCGGTTTCTGCTTCTTTTTCCTCTGCTGGCTCCGGCTTTGGATTAGCCTTTTGGTATCTCCCGTAGACACCGACAATTTCAGCCATCACCTGCTTCTCATGCTCCGTAAAAGCGCCCTCCTGCATTCTCCACTGCCAGTTCGCACCGCTGGTACCCGGCTGATTGATCCTCGCTTCACCCTCCAGTCCGAGATAATCTGCCGCAGGTATAATTACCGTGTCCGCAATGGTGCCCATGGCACGCTTAATCAGAAGCTCCGGCATTGCGTACCAGTCATTTCCGGATCTCGAGGTATACTGATAAATATAGTTTCTCTCCCAGTCCGGAATGGTCTCAAACCAGTGCCTGAGCGTATCATTATCGTGCGTTCCGGTATAGCAGATACAATTGGTCGTTGTGAAATTATGCGGAAGATATGTATTCCCTGCACCGGCATCCCACGCAAACTGCAGCACCTTCATGCCGGGGAACCCGGTCTCCTCCATAAGTTCACGTACTTCATCGGTAATGACACCCAGATCCTCCGCGACAATCGGCAGCTTCTTCGTCCCAAAGTGCTCATACAACGCACGGAACAGCGCCATGCCCGGGCCCTTGACCCACTTGCCGTTCTCAGCCGTCTCATCACCATACGGTATAGAATAATAAGCTTCAAATCCCCGGAAATGATCCACCCTGAGCGCGTCGTACAGGTCGAAGCAGTAGCCGATCCGGTCAATCCACCATTGGAAGCCTGTTACAGCATGCTGCTGCCAGTCATACAGCGGATTTCCCCACAGCTGCCCTGTCGCGCTGAATGCATCTGGCGGCACGCCTGCAACGCCGGTCGGATCTCCATCCTTATCATACTGAAACAGCTCCCGGTGTGCCCACACATCCGAGGAATCCGCCGCACAGTAAATCGGGATATCTCCCAGGATCTCGATACCCCGGACTCTAGCGTAGTCATGAACCTCCTGCCACTGCTTCCGGAACTCCATCTGCACAAACGCATGAAATCCGATCTCGTCCTCATGCTCTCCGGTGAATGCTTCCACCGCTGCCTTATCATGGTCTCTTAATTTCTCCGGCCAGCGATTCCAGTGCTCTCCCTGTTCTGCCTGCTTGATAGCCATAAATCTGCAGTATTCCAGGGTCTCCTCCGGTGTTTCCTTAAGAAGCTCGGAAACAGAGCTGCCTTCCAGCTTTTTAAAGTTCCGGTAAGCCTCTCTCAGCGCGAGATTCCGTGAAACATACTGCTTTCCATAATCGACTCTCCCGGGATCCTCTCCAAAATCGAGATCTGCAAGAAACTCCTCGGTAAGGAGTCCTTCCTCGGTAAGCTTTTCCAGGTTTACAAAATATGGATTCCCTGCAAAAGCGGAGAATGCCTGATAGGGTGAGTCTCCGAAGCCTGTCGGTCCCATCGGTAGAACCTGCCAGATTTTATTACCCGTATCTGCAAGGAGGTCGATGAAATCCATCGCCTCCTTACCTAAAGAACCAATGCCATACTTCCCCGGAAGTGAAAATACCGGAAGAAGCAATCCTGCCTTTTTCATATCTGAATTTTATCCCTTCCGCCGTTTTGTTACTGCTGCTGCCTTTTTGGTCGTTTTTGCCTTAGCCGTTTTGCCTATGGTCTGTGAGGACGCGCTGCGGGTTTTAGCTGCAGAAGCCTTCTCCTTAGCGGATGCCTTTGACGTGGATTTCCCGGCAATAGATCGCTTCGCCGTAGATTTCCTGGCTGCCGGCTTTTTTACTTTTGCAGCTGTATCTTCTCCTGTTGGACCTTCCACTACAGTATCCTCTGCTTTTACAGCTTCGGATTTCTGCGCAGCCTTTTTCTTCCGCTCAGGCTCCGGCGTTGCCGGGGTCAGCTGGTAGATGGTGGTAGACATCGACGGAATGTCAATCTCCACCGAATACTCCCGGTCATCCCACTCCATCTTCTCTGCTTTATGTGCCACCTTATGCACCATGCCAAATCCACCGTACTTCTTGTCGTCGGACGAAATCAATGCCTTGGCAGTGCAGCAGAACGGTACGCCGACCCGGAATTTCGGATGCGCAATATTGTCAAAGTTGGATACCACCAGGATGGTTTCCTCCGGTTTATCCGTCTTACGGACAAACATGACAAGGCTCAGATCCCGGTAGCTGCAGTTGATCCACTCAAATCCATCCGGGTAATAATCAAGCTTCCAGAGTGCCGGATGGCTTTGGTAGACTTCATTCAGATCCTTGACAAAGCTCTGCGTATCCTTATGTACCGGATACTCCAGGAGATTCCACTCGATTTCCTGCGACTCGGACCACTCATCATACTGCGCAAAATCCTGTGCCATAAACAGAAGCTTCTTGCCAGGGTGCGTCCAGAAATATCCATAGGCTGCCCGGAGATTCCGCGCCTTCTCCTCAAAGGTCTTGCCCGGCATCTTGCCAAGCATGGAACGTTTGCCATGTACCACCTCATCATGGGAGAACACCAGCTGGAAATCCTCAGAGTAATTATAGATCATCGAGAAGGTCAGCTGATTGTAATTGTTTTTACGGAAAAACGGATCGCACTGCATGTAGGAGAGGAAATCATTCATCCAGCCCATGTTCCACTTTAAGTCAAAGCCCAGACCTCCGTCCTCTACGGATCCTGTGACATTGGGCCATGCCGTAGACTCCTCTGCGATCAGCAGCGTGCCCGGGAACTTTTTATGGAACTGGCTGTTTAGATGCTTAAGGAACTCCACCGCATCCAGATTTTCGTTGCCGCCATACATATTGCGCGGTGCATTGCCGCCCTGTCTGCGATAATCAAGATACAGTATCGACGCAACCGCATCCATGCGGATCCCGTCTGCATGGTACTTATCCGCCCAGAACATGGCATTGGCAATCAGGAAGTTGGAAGCCTCGTATCTTGCATAATTAAAGATCAGCGTGCCCCAGTGCGGGTGCGAAGCTCTCTCCGGATCCGGACTCTCGTACAGCGCGGTCCCGTCATACTGCGCAAGTCCCCAGCTGTCCCGTGGAAAATGCGCCGGTACCCAGTCCAAAATCACTCCGATGCCCTGCTCATGCATGTAGTTCATGAAATACATAAAATCCTCGGCAGTACCATAACGGGCGGTTGGTGCATAGTAGCCGCTGACCTGATATCCCCAGGATTCATCCAGGGGATGCTCCATCACCGGCATGATCTCGATATGGGTATAACCCATCTTATGGACATACTCGGCAAGCTTTTTGGCGATTTCGCGGTAATTGTAGAACTCCGATCCATTCACCGCCGTACCATCCTCGTTAATCAACGGCTGCTTCCGGATAAAGGATCCAAGGTGCACCTCGTAAACAGACATCGGCTCTTCCTTGGGCTTTGCCGTAAGCTTTTTTTCCTGCCACTCCTGATCCGTCCAGGTAAAGTCCTCGATATCCCTGACAATAGATGCCGTATTGGGGCGCAGCTCAAATCCAAAGGCATAGGGATCAATCTTTAAAAACGGGTCCTTGTGCAGCTGCTTGATCTCATATTTATAAAGCGTGCCGGGCTTAAGTCGCGGGATAAACAGCTCAAATACACCGCTGTCTCCCAGCTTCTGCATCATATTTCTCCTGCCGTCCCAGAGATTGAAATCTCCGACAACGGAAACTCTCTGCGCATTGGGCGCCCAGACAGAGAACTCCACGCCCTCGACCCCGTCAATCACTACCGGATGCGCACCCATCTTATTGTAGACCTCATAATGAATGCCGGCGTTAAAGCGTTTCAGATCCTCATCGGTATAGATAGATGCAAAGCTGTAGGGATCCTCGGTTTCCTCTGTGGTATCATTATCAAAGGTAATCAGGAAGGAGTATTTCGGTATCTCTCCATGCCACTCCTCCTTTTCCGGGATCAGCACGGCAAAAAATCCCTGCTCATCCGCAAGCTCCATCTGATAGACCCGGTCTCCCTGAATCTTGACCTCGATATCCTTAGCTGTCGGCAGAAATGCCTGGATAAGGAGCCCCTCCTCCAAAAGATGTGGTCCGAGGATTCTTTTTGGCTGTGTGGACTCTGAATATGTGATTTCCTCAACATCGGCCCAGTTCATAATATTATAAAGCTCCTCTGTCATGACTCCGTCCCTCCTGATTTAACATGTCTGCTTCGTTTTTTCTTAGGTTTGTAATCCTGATCCTGAACCGCCCGCAGCACCTGGATGGATCTCGGCTGTACCCGGGCTTCCCTCTCCGGGATCTCTGCTTCCTCACCCTCGGCATAGATGCCGTTGACTGCCTCCGCTGCTGTATCAATGGCAATCGCCCATTTCATGCCCTCCGGAGGATGCGGAAGCCCAAATGTGTGGACCTCCCAGTGGAAATTGTAAAGCACCATAAAGGTATCATCCTGTCCGTAGGCGCCTGAATACATGACACCAAGCTCTCTACGGTAATTTTCCATCGCCGGCTGCCATGCATTCTCTCCGTGGAAGCTGATATCCGGAATGCCAGTATTTCTATAATCTATATTTCGGAGCTCCGCTGCCTGATGGAACACCCCGTGCCGCATACGGAAATGAATCATGTATTTGGCAAACTCATATAAATCCCTGTTTTTTTCCTTAAGCCTCCAGTCAAGCCAGTTTATCTTGTTGTCCTGGCAGTAGGAATTATTGTTGCCGTCCTTGGTCCTGCCAAACTCGTCCCCGGCTTGAATCAACGGCGTCCCCTGCGAGAGCAGCAGCAGCACAAAGGCATTGCGGAGCATCTTCTTCCTTAAGAGATTCACGCTCTTTTTTCTGCTCCGGCCCTCCTCTCCACAGTTCCACGAGTAGTTGTTGTCGGTGCCGTCCATGTTGCGCTCGTGATTCTCCTCGTTATGCTTCCGGTCATAGCTCACCATGTCGGCAAGCGTAAATCCCGAAACATTGGCAATATAATGGATCACCGCCCGGTCTCCCGGATTTTCCCGGATCCGGTACATAAGCGTCGAAAGCATATTTTCATCGCCCTTTAAGGCTCTCCGCATATCGTTCTGAAATCCATCATTGTAGTCCGCAAGATACTTCCGTGACACACCTCCTGCTGCCGGATTACCATGTCCGTCCATCTCCGAACTGAGATCGCCCCAGCTGTCCGCCCAGATCTTGAAGTTGGCAAGATATGCGTCTCGCGCAATGACCTGAAACGGCGCTGTACCGATGATGTGAATGCCGTCGACATGGTACGTAATCCGCCACTGCCGCATAACATCGCTGAGATAATTGGGTGACTCCGCATCGGTAAAATACAGATCCACAATCACTTCAATCCCGGCGGCATGCAGCGCAAGCACCATCTTCCGGAATTCATTTTTGGGATTTTTATGGTCTGATGTAAACGAAGCCTTGGGTGCCATCTCCAACGCATCTCTGGTAAATCCCCAGTAGTTTATTTTACCGGTCGGCTTTAATTCCTCTCTCCTGGGATTTCCGGAAGCCATAACCGGAAGCATCACCTCGTTAAACTCATACGGCGGCATCAGTTCCACTGCCGTAATCCCAAGCTCCTTAAGATACGGGATCTTATCGATAATGCCCTGAAAGGTACCCCGGACCTCCGCATCCAGCCCGGAGGTAGGACTCTCCGTAAAGCCCCGGACATGCAGCCGGTAAATCACGCTCTCATGATACGGCGTCCCCAGCGGGCGGTCCTTTTTCCACGCCTCCGACTCCTCCGGAACCGCCACTGCCTCCCCGATCGGTGTCTTTAAAATCCGGGTTCCATCCTTTAATACACCAAATTTTTTACGGCCGGTAAATACCGTTCCATTGGGGTCGGAAAAGACTCTGCCATCCGCCTCATACGCATAGCTGTACTTTCCGATATCCTCCGAAATTTCCAGCCGCCAGACATTGCCGATTCTTAGCTCCGGGTCAAACGGGATCTGCTTCACTCTCCTCTTATCCTCATACAGATTGAGAAATAACCTCTCCGTCTTAACCGCAGCGGTAAAAATATACATTCCATCCTGTTTCTTTAGTCCCAACATTCTGCCTTCCTTATAACTGTCATGGATGATCTGTTGTCTCAATGCTTATATATGATTAAAGTATATCATGAAAGCCGATTCCCGGAGTTTAAAATCACAAAAATTTTCCTCTTTTATATTCTCTTTTATGGATCTTTTTTGTAGTGCCTTCAGTGCTTATTTCATCTGCCTGCCATCACCGATACGATGCCGATAAGGCAGAATTTATAAGGCAAATCTATAAGCTATCTCAGAAATCCAGATCCAGCTCAATCGGGCAATGATCCGAGCCCATGACTTCCTGATGAATCGACGCCGCCCGGATACGATCCTTGATCTTTTCAGAGACTACAAAATAGTCGATTCTCCACCCTACGTTCCGGTCACGGGCCTTAGTACGATACGACCACCAGCTGTACTCATCCGCGGCATCCGGATGCAGATAACGGAAAGAATCCACATAGCCGCTGTCGAGAAGCCTCGAGAACTTGGCGCGTTCCTCATCGGTAAAGCCTGCATTCATATGATTGGTTGCGGGATTTTTTAGATCGATTTCCTCATGCGCAACATTAAGATCACCGCAGTATACCACCGGCTTTTTTGCTTCCAGCTTGAGGATATACTCTCTCCAGGCATCCTCCCACTCCATCCGGTACGGAAGCCGCTTAAGCTCCCCCTGCGAGTTTGGCACATAGACCGTCAGCAAATAATACTCCGGGAACTCTGCCGTAATGACCCGTCCCTCATGGTCGTGCGCATCCACTCCGATGCCATAGCTTACGCTGAGCGGCTCCTCCTTAGTAAAAAGCGCCGTCCCGGAATATCCTTTTTTATCCGCATAGTTCCAGTACTGATGGTATCCCGGGAGATCCAGCTCCACCTGTCCCTCCTGGAGCTTCGTTTCCTGGAGACAGAACACATCTGCGTCCAGTTTCCGGAAATCCTCCATGAAGTTTTTTCCGAGCACCGCCCGGAGACCGTTGACATTCCATGAAATCAGTTTTTTCATAAATTAAATCCTTTATATAATTTCAGGCATTTATAGTTTAAACTGCCAGTTCTGAATCTTAGTCTTTTAATGATCGGCTGATCTTACAAACCGAAGCTTTATGATCCTGTGTACACAAGCGCCGATCTCCATACATTACGCTATAAAAGCAGTCGGTTTACTTATCAATGCACACTTGAAAGATGTAAAATTTAAGATAATAGGAGTTTTCATCTCCACTCCAGAGGATCGGATGATCCGCACACTGGGTCCGGTATTCCACCTGCCGGAGTCTCCGATGCACCGACCTCGCCGCCTCCCCAATGGTTTTTGTAAAAAGCTCCGGCGTCATAAAATGCGAGCAGGAGCAGGTCGCAAGAAATCCTCCATCCTTTACAAGCTTAAGTCCCTGCATGTTGATCTCCCGGTAGCCCTTGATGGCCTGCTTTGTTGCCGTCCGGGATTTGGTGAATGCGGGCGGATCGAGGATGACCACGTCGTACTGCTCGCCGGAAGCATTGAGCTTAGGTAACTCGTCCAGCACATCCGCCACGCGGAAATGCACACGATCCGACAGACCGTTCCGCTCGGCATTGGCTCTCGCCTGCTCCACTGCAAGTTCGGAGATATCAAGACCTGTAACCTCGCTTGCCCCCGCGATGCCTGCATTCAGCGCAAATGTCCCCATATGGGTAAAGCAGTCCAGCACTCTCTTCCCCTTGCAGAGCTTCTGAATCGCAAGGCGGTTGTATTTCTGATCGAGGAAAAAGCCGGTTTTCTGACCATTGACGACATCCACCAGATACTTGATGCCGTTCTCGGTGATCAGGACGTTGGTGTCAAACTCCGGTCCGATAAAACCCTTGTACGGCTGCATCCCTTCCTTTGTGCGGACCGGTGCGTCCGACCGCTCATAGATACCCCGGATGCGAATGCCATCTTTAGCCAGGATCTCCTTTAATGCGTCAAGAATCATGGGCTTAAGGCGGTCAATCCCAAGCGCCAGGGACTCAACCACCAGCACATCCTCATACTTATCCACGATCAGTCCCGGCAGCCAGTCCGCCTCTCCAAAGATCACCCGGCAGGAGGAGGTATCCACTACATTTTTACGGTACTCCCAGGCATCCTTCACTCGCTGATACAGAAAGGCGCGATCAATTGGTTCCTTCCGCCAGCGGCTCAGCATCCGGATCCGGATTTTGGAGTTTTCATTATAAAAACCGTAGCCCATAAAGAATCCATCAAAATCCTCTACCCGGATCACATCGCCATTTACAAACTCTCCGGACACCGACTCGATTTCATTATCAAAGATCCAGGCACCGCCGGATTTTAAAAGGCGTCCCTCTCCTTTTTTTAGTATTGCTTTTCCATTGGAAACAAGAGATTCTGACATGTCCTCCGCCTTTCTTTTGTCAATTACAGCCTGCTTTTAAAGTATACAGGAAGCTTTCTCTGATATTTGGTATATTGTTATTTATTGTCATTAATATAGCATCCACCTTTTGAAAAAGGAATATCTGTGCTATGATTGCGCCTGAATATAAGGGCTTGTTTGCTTCCGGCATGTAAAAGCAAAATACGAAATAACAAATTTCATTATAAAAGGAGGTTCGGTTTGGATTATACAATACGCTGCGACACACATACTCACACTCTCTTTTCCCG
The DNA here is from genome assembly GCA_002449915.1 of Oribacterium sp. UBA6992. Classification (GTDB taxonomy): domain Bacteria; phylum Bacillota; class Clostridia; order Lachnospirales; family Lachnospiraceae; genus Oribacterium. Next base: position 2,731 of record DJXY01000119.1, on the reverse strand, counting down.
TCATGCATACTCAACCATTGAGGAGAACGTCCGCGCCGCTAAAGCACAGGGGCTTGAGCTGCTTGCTTCCACCGATCATTACTCATCCATGCTGTATCATGATTTTTCAGACAGCCGTAACTACCAGTATCTTTCTACCGCCCATGAATGGCCCCGTGAATGGATGGGGGTTACCTTATTGAATGGCTGTGAAGCAGATATTGTGGATCTCGAAGGGCATCTTTTTGGCTGGGACATTGAAGTGTCCAAAACCATCACCGGAGATGATTTTAAATACGGACCAGAAACTCTGCTTCATCATGTCACAAAAAAGATGGATTATGTAATTGCAAGTGTCCACGGCAAGCGCTTTGCTGACGGTGCAGACCGGGTACAGTGTACCAAGGCATATCTCGGTGCGCTCGATCATCGCAAGGTATTTATCCTTGGACATATCGGACGCTCCGGCCTTGATGTCGATGTGGATGAGATCCTGCTGAAAGCAAAGTCCATGCATAAGCTTATCGAAATCAATGAGCATACTATGGATACAGATGAGGAAGCGATCCGCCGCTGCCGTGCCATTGCCATCCGCTGCGCAGAGCTGGATGTGCCGATCTCCGTTGCTACGGACGCCCACATTTCCTGCAAAATCGGGAAATTTACACGCCTGCCTGCATTCCTGTCAGAAATCCATTTCCCGGAGGAACTGATCATGAGCCGCGACAAAGCTCACTTCCTCACCGCGCTGAAGCAGTCCGGCATTACCGATCTGACCGATCTGATCTGATTGCATTGCCAAAATGCTCTCACCTCCTGATTCAGCTGATCTTAAACTTGCAAAAAGACAAAAATACACTCAAAACCACTCTGGTTTCGGGTGTATTTTTATTTTCATTGGCAACTCTCTTTTTAGTGTTTTAGTCTTCTGCAGCCTTAAGCTTTCCCGTTTCCTCAATCTCAGTAATCATTGCAACACGCCTCTCATGACGGCCGCCCTCAAACTTTGCATTTTTCCAGGCATCCACAATCTGCTTTGCTGTTTCAATACCGATCACACGAGCACCGAAGCAAATAACATTCGCATTGTTATGCCGCTTGGACATCTCTGCCGAATACGGCTCGCTGCAGGCGCACGCTCTGACGCCCTTTACCTTATTTGCCGCAAGTGAAATACCGATTCCGGTTCCGCAGATGGCAATACCTCCATCCACCTTTCCCTCGCTAACCAGTTTTCCTACCTTATAGCCGGCAATCGGATAATCAAAGCTCTCTGTGGAATCCGTACCAACATTTACGACTTCCACACCCTGCTCCTCCAGATACTTCTGGATTTCCTTTTTCATTTCAACTGCTGCATGATCATTTCCAATGGCAAGCTTCATATATAAGACTCCTTCCTTCAGCAACCATAAAGTCATAGCTATCTTACCCGATACGCTCCGCAGATGCTAGTGGGCAGAATGAATTTCAGGTACATTTTGTGGTACTATGAAATTAGAAGCAGCTCTATCTTTAGAAAAAGCAAAAGGGTGTCGTATCTCCTACGACACCCCAAAATATACTAACTGTGTAGTACAATTACTTGTTAAGCGTAGCCAGGTAATCGGACTCAAATTTGGTGACATAGTCCGTCGCCGTCTTGGTATCCATGAAATCCGCAATCAGCATGTTTTTTGAAATGTAATTTTCCTTCCAATCTCCAGTCTCTGATACAGCTTTTAATGTGTCTGACCAGTACTGCGCAGCTTCATCACTCATAGCCTGAGGAGCGGCAACACCTCGCCAAACAGGTACTTCTACATCCTTATAATCACCAATTTCACTAAGCTTCGGCGCATCTGCAAGGTTTCCGCCAAATCTTTCCGTTGAAAGTGCAAGTGCAGGTTTAAGATCTCCAGAAGTAACATACTCTGTACATGCAGCTGGCTTTGCCATAACATAGTCAACATGTCCACCTAACGCTGCTGTAATGGCATCACCGGTTGAATTATAGGTTGTATATGTCATCTGATCTTCGGTAACTCCGATTTCAGCAAGAAGCTTTTTAAACGTTGCAATATCGTCACCCTTGGATCCACCAACATGAACAACCGTGCCGCTCTTAGCCTTTTCAATAGCTTCCGCAAAGTCCTTGTATGGAGTAGCTGAATCAGAGAGAAGCAGCTGCTTATCAACTGCCATAACAGCGAGTATACGGAAGTTAGACGCACGATTCTTTGTATTCGTAACCATCGGCATCAAATCTCCACTATTAAAGGTAAGCAGCTGATAATCTGCGTTATTCTTAGTTGTTGCGACTTCGTTTCGTCCGATCTCGCCGGCACCATCTGTCTTGTTGGTCACTACAATCGTCTGTCCATTTACAAGATTTTCCTTGGTCATGATGTCACCAATCGTTCTGGTAAACAGGTCAGAACCGCCACCTGCAGACGAAGTAACCATCCAGTTGATCGTTTTCTCCGGTTTCCAGGCTGATTGTGAACCTGCCGCTTCTGTTCCGGTGTCAGAAGAAGCTTCCGCGCTTGTCCCTGCAGCGGCGCTTGTCTCTGTTTTTTCTGCCTGGGAACTGCCAGCTGCTGTAGTTGAACCACTTCCAGCTTTAGATGAACCGCATCCTGCCAATACTGCCGCAGTCATCGCTCCAATCAACAGTGCCGATAATACTTTTCTTTTCATGTTTTCCTCCCATTAAGTAAGAAATGATTTAAAATTTAAGTTCATAAAAATTATTATTGCTGACTTGGCTTCA
>DJXY01000060.1 GCA_002449915.1 Oribacterium sp. UBA6992 | reverse complement strand
TGACGATTTCCGAGAGCGCCGCTGCTGCCTCACGATTTCTCGCATACACAAGCAGTCCGGATGCCGCCTGATCGAGACGGTGCACACAGTAAAACTCCGAAGCTCCCGAAGCTCCTCCTGAAGCCTTGGTTAAAAGCGCCGGCATATCCCGCTCGGCATCCATACCGGCAGGCTTTACCGCAACCACATAATCCGGAGTCAGAGCGATGATGTCAGGGCTCATACATTCGCACCAAACACAAGCCTGTCAATGGCATACGCCACACCATCCTGATCATTGCTGCGGGTGACAAAGTCTGCGGCTTTCAGGATCTCAGGCTCCGCATTGGCCATCGCGACCCCGACGCCTGCAGCCTGAAGCAGGCTTAAGTCATTGCCCGAATCTCCGACACCCATGGCGGCTTCTACAGGTATGTCAAGAATATTACAGAGCTTCCGGAGACCGTTTCCCTTGGTGACATCCGATAATGTGACTTCCAGGTTATTAAATCCACCGGATACCAGCGTAACATCGGGAATCGACGCAAAATACTGCCGCAGCTCTTCCCTGTCAATATAATTGCCATCTGCGTCCTTGTAAAAGTTCATGGTAATTTTCTGTACCGGCAGCTGCTTCTCCAAAATAAGATCCAGTGTGGAATCTACAAAGGTTCTGCTGCTATGGATATACCGGCGTGTCGCTTCGGACAAGGGCAGACGCTTTATATCCTGCTCCTGATACGCATCGGTATATCCGATCCCATCAATAAAGGCAACAAAGCTTACATCTCTCCGCATAACCTCACGTAAAAGCGATGCACCGAACTCCGGCGTCATCGCCTCTTCATAAAGACAGTGTTTCTCGGGAATGGTATAAATCGCAGCGCCGTTCACAGTAATTCCATATCTGACTCCGGCATTTCCAAGCTCCTCCGTCCGTAAGCCATTGTATGCACGACCGCTGGATGCCACGACCTCGACTCCATGGTCGATGCATGCCCGGATGGCGTGTAGATTGGCATCCGAAATTCTGCCCTCCGAATCCAGCAGTGTCCCGTCGAGGTCCAATGCAACCAGTCGGATCGGAGACGGTATAACGCGCCCGGATTTCTTATCATTTATATCATACATCTTTATTTATCCTTCTTTTACAGCTTCTGCTGACTCTGTTTCGGCTCCCTGCGTGGATTCTGCTGCAGCTGCATTTGCTGTATCTGTACCCTGCTCTGTAAGAGCCCCGGCTGTTGCAGCAAGTGATCCACTGTAAATATAGGTATTGGGCGCAGCTGTAGTAGCCATAGGTTCTGAAGCAGCACTGCTCTCCTGTGACGAAGCATCCTCCGAGCTTCTGTCTGAAACAGCATCCCCTGATGCAGCTGCAGTTCCGGATACATCCCCGGATGCAGAAGCAGCGGAATCTGTAGACGCAGAAACAGATGCATCCAATTTTGTAAGGTCAGATGCGGTTGCAAGATCAAAATTTGCAGCATCTCTTTCCGCAATCTGCTCCGCATCCTGCTGCACTGCAGCAATGCTGGCATCTGCCTGATAACGGATGCTGCCGATTCTTGCCTTGGTGCTTACCGTATCCGAAAATGGATTGCCATGCCACTCTACACCACCGCCGTAATTCATATCGGAATCAATGGTGGTATAGCCATACAAAAGGTCCAGCGCCATCTGCGGCTCCGAACGTACATATCTCGTGGTGGTTCCCTTTAATACCGAACCGACATACTGAGACGCAAGTGTCGTATTACGGATCCGGTAAATGCCGCGGATCATTTCCTCATCCGACATATCCGGCGAAAGCCCGCGGAGAAAGACATTCGCCTGTGACCCGCAGTTGATATTAACAGAAAGAAGTGCCGCAGATACCGCAACATGCCGTGTATCAAGATGATATCCTGCCTTATTCATCGCATCGGCAAAATCGTCCCAGTAACGAAGACGCGCAAATGCCATCTGATCCGATACAGCTTCCTCGTAATTCTCTGAAAGCGCATTAACAAAGGTATCCGCGATATCCCGGTTATTGATGAGAACACTGCTTCCGGTACTTTTGCCAAGATAATCTGCAAAACCACCCCAGAGCTCCGGGTGCTTCCGGTAAGCATAATTCATAAATGCCGGGAGATCATAGCGGTAGTCAAACTGCAGAAATCCATAGGCGCGCCCATAGTCACCAATAATGATTGAGCCTCCGCTGGTTTCCCCTGCCATCGAGAGCATATAAAACTCCGCAGGCTTTCCGGCGATTTCCAGTCCCGAGAGATCCCCGGGCTTACCGGCAGTCCTGTTCCAGACAAAGCTGCTGTCCGGATCGGTGACCGGAGGGATATAGGCACCGTCCTCTCCGACATAGTAGCCATCCGGCGTTTCCTCTGAACGGAACATCCGCCCGTCCTCTCCATAATAATACCAGTTGCCGCTATCCGGATCCTGCCACCAGCCAACTCTTGGCTCCGCGACGGTTTCCTGCGGAAGTTCATTTTCTGTAGCGAGCAGTGCTTCCGCTGTCTCGGTAAGATCCGAGTCGGAAGCAATAAGATCTGAAGGAGTAGAAACCACGGTTTCCTGAGGCTTAGGTGCAGGATGATGTGCCGTAGCAAAGGTCATGGAAACAATCACCAGCACAGCACCAGTTCCAAGCACTGCCTTTTTTTGCACTGGCATGCTCTCCAGTCTGTTTTTTAAAATATTGAGATGTTTGATATATTCTGAAGCCATGCTAAGTATTTTAATCGTTTTTTAGAACGAAAATCTGAAATTTATATGAATTTTTGCGTAAAATACATGCCTTCCGCCGTTTTTACACTTACTGCCACTGCTTCTCTGCTTCGATTAGCAGCTGTATGGTTTCTTTTAGCAGTGTACATTGCTCCGGGCTGTAGGGGTTTAATATAAGTCCGCTGACCTTTTCATCTTTCAGGACATTATTAAAAATCCGCACAAGAGAAAGATTCAGAACACGCTTACAGTTCCGGTCCCGCGCAGCAGCGGCTTTATCTGTAAATGCTGTAAAAAAGGCTTCTCCATCCTCATTAATCAGCTTATCGGTGAGGATCTGCTCTCTGCCACCCGGAAGTCTGCGTCCGGTTACCGGAATGTATAATACTTTGTCATGATGCAGATACTCCAGAAGTCCCGCCAGGACAAGCTTCCGGTTTCCTTCATCTGGTATCTCCCGGTAGCTGAGCAATGCCTCCCTTAGTTCCCTGTTTTCCTCATTCATACAATCCCCTGATACCCTCCTATATAAACCAAGCTCAAAAAAGCGGCATCCCCAAGGATACCGCTCTTTGACATTATACACAACATCTTAAGTTGAAACAATTTTCATTCCGGAAATCAGAACACACTCCGAAGCCCCAACGTTCTTTCAATGATCAGCATCACCGCCATGGTCGCCACCATGAGAAGTGTGGCCAGCGCAGCTATGGTCGGATCAAAATGAAATTCCACATAGGACATCATCTCGATCGGCAGCACGTTAATGCCGGGACCTGTCAGAAATGCCGACAATGAAACATTATTAAAGGAATTGATAATCGCCATGATACTGGCGGATGCCATTGCTGACTGTATGTTTGGCAGGATAATATGGAAAAAGCAGTAGACCTTGGTTGCGCCCAGGCTTCCCGCAGCTTCCTCAATCGCAAAGTCAAAATTAGCCAGAGCTGCTGTAATGACTCTCATAACATATGGAATTCCCAGCAGTGTATGTCCAATCAGAAGTCCCGGAAGAATCGGCACATGAAAGACGCTGATGACATAGCGGAGCATCATAAAGCCCAGCACCACCATCGGAATCATGACCGGCGAGAGAAATGCCGTCTGGATTGCTTCCTTTCCACGGAAGCTGTAGCGGTTCAATGCATACGCCGCCGGAAGCCCGAGGATCAGGGAAATCAGAGTGGAAAGGACCGCAATGATGATGGACGTTCGGGCTGCATTGATAAAAGAGCTCATGCCAAGCACCTGCGCATACCACTTTAAAGTAAAGCCCTGTCCTGGAAAAGTCAGGTAATTTGTATTACTAAACGATGCCGCCATGATGATGACAAGCGGACCGATCAGAAAAAAATATACCAGGATTGTAACAAGGAGGATTCCCTTACTCTTTTTCATTGATGATCCTTTCCTTAGGTTTCCTGCCCGGCAGAGCTGAAGCTCCGTCGGGCTGCATAGCAATTTGTGTATTTTGTGTATTTCTGTCCTTAAGAGGCATTCACATAATACCCATCAGAACCTCGTCACTGTACAGAGAACAGGTTGTTCCACTTCTCAATCCAGTCTGCCTTCTTTTCCGTAATGAGATCCCAGTCCGGAACGATCAGCTTGTCTACCATATCCTTACCATATGTAAAGTTCTGAGACTGCTCCTTGGTAAGCTCAACCTTAGTATTTACCGGGGAGTCAACACCGTCCAGAGCCTCAGCCTCCTGCACTTCCTTGGAAAGATAGAAGTTAATAAACTCCTCTGCAAGCTCCTTGTTTTTGCTGCCCTTTACAATGTTAAGTGTATTAAAGCCGGAGAAGCTTCCCTCGGACGGATCAACCCAGACATAGGCATCATTCGCCTGCTTTGCAGTTGTGTAGCTGTAATCCAGAAGTACTGCAACAGAGGCCTCACCCTGGTTCAGCATGGTAATGGTATCATTAGCAGAGGTATAGGTCTTAACTACATTTGGCTTAAGCTCCTCAAGCTTTGCAAAGATGGCATCATCATCCTTACCCGGAGTAAGATTAAATGCTGCAGCAGTGCCATAATAAAACAGTACGCCGGAAGTAGCGGTGATATCCGGAATCACAACACTGTCCTTAAGCTCCGGATTCCAGAGATCCGCAAAGCTCTTGATGTCAACATTGCAAAGAGATGGATCATATACAATACCCAGGCGGTTAAATGTGTATGCAGGACCATACTCCTCTCCAAGAGGTGCCTTGGCGGAATCATAAACAGAGTCAAGATTTGTAAGAGCACTCCGGTCGATCGTATCAAAAATACCATCCTTGGCAAGCTGTGCGGCAAAGGAATCACTGATCACCACAACATCATAATTTTCCGGTGACTGCTCAATCTTTGTAACACGCTCGGCATTTTTTCCGGTTTCTACTACAAGCTCTGCCCCGGTCTTTGCCATAAACGGGTCATAGACATTTTTCTGCAGAAGCTCTGCATTAAAGGAAAAGGTGCTGACCGTAAGCTTCTGACCCTTAAACTTCTGATCTCCCTCTGCAGCTTGTGTATCTCCGGCTGCCTTTGTACTCTCCTGAGCGGCTTCAGAACCGGCAGCAGCTGTACTTTCAGCAGATGCTGCAGATGACGCAGCAGCCGTGGTGTCCTTTGGTGCCGATGAAGATCCGCATGCAGCAAGGCTCATACCCATGGCAGCAACAACAGCAAGTGACAATACTCTTTTCATAACTTCCTCCTCATGGTTTATGGAATGAGAACAATTTTATTTGGTGTCAGAGACAGCACTATGCTATCACCGACAGAAAATACTTTTTCATCGTCTGCATTGACAACAAACTCTCCAAGCTCTGTGGAGACATTGTACTGCATCCGTTTTCCGAGGAATGTCTGTACGGTAACCCTTCCGCGGATCGCATTGGGAAGCCCTTCTTCTCCGGAAATCACAATATCATCCGGGCGGATGCATGCCTTCATGCTCTGTCCCGGAAGCGTATCATTTGATACCCTGAGTTCTGCTCCATGTTCTGTCTGGAACAAGCCTTCCCCAAGCCTCGTAAGCTTCAGGAAATTTTCAAAGCCGACAAAGCGCGCGATAAACTCGGTTTCAGGATGGCTGTAGATTTTTGCCGGAGTATCCATCTGCTCAATCACACCATGATTCATGATGGCAACCTTGTCACTAATGGCAAAGCACTCCTCCTGGTCATGTGTAACATAGATGGCCGTGAAGCCAAGCTTCTGCTGCAGCTTACGGATTTCCACTCTCATCTTGACACGCAGCTTGGCATCCAGGTTACTGAGCGGCTCATCAAACAGCATAAGATCAGGTTTGATTACCATTGCCCGTGCCAGCGCGACTCTCTGCCGCTGCCCTCCGGACATCTCCTTTGGCAGGCGCTTTTCAAAGCCCTCCAGATCCACCGTGCGGAGCATGCTGGTAACCTCCTTGCGGATCTCAGCCTCCGGTATTTTCCTTTGTCTCAGCCCAAATGCGACATTATCATAAATATTCATATGCGGAAACAGCGCATAGCTCTGGAAGACAAAACCGAAATTTCTTTTATGCAGCGGGATATGCGTATAGTCCTGCCCGTTAAAATAAAAGCTTCCGGATACAGGCTCGGAAAATCCCGCAATGAGACGAAGTGTCGTCGTCTTGCCGCAGCCGCTCGATCCGAGCAGACTTACAAGCTCTCCCTTTTCTGCATTCAGGTTCAGATCTTTGAGAATGATATTTTTACCATATCCTGCTGTAATATCTCTAAGTTCAAGTAATGACACCTGCTTTGCCTCCTCTTATACCAGCGGGTTAACTTTCCGGCTGATGGTATTAAACGTTGTAGAAACCAACATTGTTACGACAATCATAATAACAGCAACAACGGAAGCCTCCGTCCAGTCGCCAAGGCTCATCGCGTACTGATAAATCATGGTGGACAGTACCCGGGTATCTGTGCCGCCGAGAAGCTGCGGTGTTGTATATGCTGTAATGCAGCCGGTAAACACCAGGACACTGCCGGTTACGAGACCGGTTGCGCTGAGCGGTAAGGTGATTTTACGGAAGCTGTCAAACGCTGTGGCTCCGAGATTTCTTGCCGCAAGGGTAAGATCATCCGGTATGCTCTCGAGCACGCCGATCAGCGATAGAATCATAAGAGGAAGGAACAACTGGATAAAACCAACAGTAATGGACAATTCATTGTATAAAAGACTCTGTGGTCTTGAGAAAAGTCCGAGGGAAACCAGGATGCGGTTGACAATACCCTTTTTGCCAAGGATGACCATCCAGCTGAAGGAGCGGATGACCGGGCTTGTAAACATCGGGAAGACTGTGAGCGCCATCAGTATGCCCTTGTTTTTAGCATACTTTGCAATATAAAAGGCAGCGGGATAGCCCAGCAGTGCGCAGATGAACGTACTTAAGATACTAAGCTTCAGGCTTCGGATAAAAATCTGCTGGAAATAAGCGCTTGTCAGAATCTCCTGATAGGAGGCCAGCGTAAAGCCACTGTCCGGATGGAAAAAGGTGGTGAGAATCAGCGCAAACAATGGAATCAGCATAAAAATCGTTAAAAAAAGCATTCCAGGCAGAATCATAAAAAACCATGCCTTCTTTTTAAACAAGCTCACGTATTGCCCTCCGGTAAATCTGATCTAAAACAATGGCAAAAAACATTCTATATATATCACATCCATATCACAGGTGCAAATATTAAATAATTTCTTTGTAATTTTCGGCAGAAGTCATAAAAGCCTTCATCTCCTGCATAAGATCTGCCTTCACTTTATCAATGTCAAGCTTCACCAGTCTGCCATCTCTTACAAGGATTTCACCATCTGCCATGACAAGTGATACATTGGAAGCATTGGCGCTGTAAACCAGTGCGGAATACGGATTATAAAGCGGGAACATATTTACAGACTGTGTCTCCACAAGCTGCAGGTCTGCCTTTTTGCCTGCGGCAAGAACTCCAATCTCCGTATTATACAGTGCCTCAGCGCCGCCTCGCGTTGCAGCCTCCAGAACCCGTTTTGCCGGGAACAGACTCCGGTCATGGTATCTTGTCTTCTGCGCATACGGCATAATACGCATCTGATCATACATCGAGAGAGTGTTGCCGGAGGATGGACCATCGGTACCAAGTCCGAATGGAATTCCGAGCCGGTCTGCATCCTGCATCGGTGCAACACCCTTACCAGCCTTTGCATTACTTCCTACGCAATGCGCAATTCTGCTGCCTCTTTCCTTCATAAGCATGAGGTCATCTTCTGTCATATGGATACAGTGCACTGCAAGTGTATGTCTCCCCAATGCTCCAATCGAGTCAAGGAAGCTGACCGGCGTCATACCCATCTTGCGGAAATGCTCCATTTCATAATCCTGTTCTGCTGTATGCAGGGTATAAATCGTATCATACCTTTCCGCAAACTGGTACGCCTCCGCAAGCTTCTCCGGATTTAAGGTTGTTGTACCATGTGGAGCAATCACCGGGATCACACGGTCACTTGAACGGTAATTCTCAAGAAACGCTTTCTGATACGCAAACCCGCCATACTCCTTCTCCGGACTGTCACAGGTTTTCTGTCCGATCAGGGTTTCTCCTAGATACCCGCGGATACCGGTATCAAGACACGCTCTGGCAACCTCATCCTCAAAATAGTCCATATCAAGGAATGTGGTAATGCCGGAAAGCAGCATTTCCCCGATCCCATAGAGTGCCCCGAGATATACAAGCTCCCGGTTCATTGCCTGAAGCTCCAGCGGAAACAGAAAACGCCGGAGTCTATCCGGACAGTCATCTCCCATCGTACGGAACGGAACCATAGATACATGGCAATGGACATTGACAAAGCCGGGCAAAAGGATCCCTGCCTTGCCGTCAATTCTTTGATCTGCATACAGCCCGGAGAGATCTTCCGCTGTCTCTGCACTGCCCAGTGCCAGAATCCTGTCATTTTCCGTGAGGATCCATCCGTTATTAAGGATACTTCCATCGGAATCCATAGTGAGTAAGGTCGTATTGTAAATCAGTGTCCGCATGTATGCCTCCAAGCTTCTGTCCGTGTTCTGACATCTGCTGCTCCAGCTCTTGAAATTATGCCGGCAGACGTCGCCATTTTGTATTTTGCAATTTACAAGCTATAGGTAGTATAGTATCTTTTGTGAAGAAAAGGAAAAGTTTTTAACAAAATTTTGAGCGGCAAAATTTTGAGAGTAATAAAAACATTCAGTACGTAAAGGAAGTGTGCAAAATGAAAAAACTGCTGATCATTGGTTCCACCTGTGTGGATGTCATTATTAAGCTGGATCATCTCCCTAAAACAGGGGAGGATCTCCATCCGGAGTGGCAGCACTTTGCGATGGGCGGTTGTGCCTATAATGCAGCGCAGATTCCCAGGGCTTTAGGGCTTAACCCCTGTCTTGTGACACCTGTGGGCACCAAAGGGGTCTTCAGTGGATTTGTATGGCAGAAGCTCTCACAGCAGGGATTCCGGGGTCCGGTCAGGGTCGACAACGCTGAGAACGGATGCTGCTACTGCTTCGTGGAAAAAAGCGGAGAACGAACCTTTGTCTCTGTGCATGGCATCGAATACAGCTTTGATCCGTCATATATGAAATCTCTGGAATCCGAAGTCTTTGACTATACCTATATCTGTGGATTAGAGGTAGAGGAGCCCACCGGAGCATCCCTTGTCTCCTGGCTGGAACGCCATAAGGAAGCCACCGGAACCGTCATCTATGCTCCCGGTCCCCGAGGTGTCAAGGTAGACGCTGATCTTACCCGGAGGATCTTTCAGCTGCATCCGATCCTGCATCTTAATGAAACGGAAGTACTGGAGCTTGGCTCTCACTTAAATATAAGTACAGCAGCGTTAAAGCTTTACAGGGATACGCAAAATCTCGTAGTGGTTACGATGGGGGAACGCGGCGTTTACTGGCGCTCCGCCGATGGCCGCTCTCATGATCTGCCTGCAGTAAAAACCAGCGTACGCGATACCATCGGTGCCGGGGACTCTCATTGCGGAGCCTTCCTCTCGGGACTTTCCTTAGGTATGACGGAGCAGCAGGCACTTTCCTTTGCATCGGAAATCAGTGCTGCTGTCGTAAGCATAGAGGGTTCCACTCTGCCGGACGATACGATTCAGGAAATCGCGCGGAAATATCTCGCCGATCTTCCGTCAGATCATGCATCTCTATCTGTATAAAGTGATGTGAGTATCATCTCATACTCCTTGCCTCCGGCGATATAAAAAGGCCAGTGGATCTTAGTATCATGAAATTCAAGAACTTTCTTCCATTGCATCAGATCCTGCTGGCACTGCCAGGCACCCTCTACGGGATGCTCCATATCATATTCCGTACCAATCAGCACACAATGCCGTGCAGATAAAATGAGACTGTTATTGATCGTCGGGATGATTTCATCATTTAACTCGCGAATGGCTGCATGGAGCGCATCCTCCGGGATCCGGACACCATGTAGAATCGTTTGTGAGATATTTCCTGCAAGTACCTCCCAACAATAGGACAAGAGTGTAAAAAGCTGACTATGTACCCCAATACAGAGCGTAACATCTGCGCTCTCCGGAGGGATGCTGCGTAAAAGCTCTGACGATAAGGCTCTGGTCTTCCGGGAGATACCCACAAACTCTTCCAGCGATCTCTCTATAAAGCGATCCGCTGTGATACTCCTGTTAAGGGCGATCGCCCATTGATATAGATTCTCAAAAAAGCTGCGGATATCCGCCTCCTCAACGCCGGTCAGCGACGCTTTTTGTAAGCGGATCCTTCCAGAGCCTGTGAGCCCGTACTGATGAAGTCCCGACTGCATGGCCTCCAGATCTGTATCCAGAATCCGGATCTGATCAAAACCTTCGATGAGGCGCGTAAGATCCACATCATTGCACCTGCCTCCTCCGACAATCAGGAGCTCCCGTTCCGCTCCGGCATGATCAAAACGTCTTCCCTCCTGTAAAACCCTGTCCGTAACCTGCCGGCGGTATTCCTCCCAGTCCCGAAACGCATTTTCAATGATAAATTCATTTTTTATAGATTGAAACGCACTCAAGCTCATATTTCACCGCTTGGAGATCCTTGTAATCGTAATCGGATTTTCCGCACGATACATGTGATAGCTTCCGCGCCGCTCCATACCGGTAGCCTGCACCTCTACCATTTCAAACTTATACTCCGTGAGCCGTTTTTCAATTTCCAGGACCTCTGCCAGCGTCTCAAGCGTAACCGTATTAATAACAATAATGGCATCAGGATTTCTGCCAAGTGCCCAGTCTACAATCTCAAAAAGTCTCCCCTTACTGCCTCCGATAAAAACACAGTCCGGTTTTGGAAGCCTTGCCGCATCCGGGTTTTCCCGCGGGTTAAGACAGGCCGGCGCCATTCCCTGCAGGATGCGAATGTTATCTACCTGAAATGCATACCGGTTCCGCTCAATGGTGTTGACGGCATCCTCATTGCATTCGACGGCATAGACCCGCCCCTCAGGACATGCAAGCGCCGCCTCGATGGCTATACTTCCGGAGCCTGCCCCAATGTCATAGATGATGCTGTCGGCATGAATGGCAAGGCGGCAAAGCGAGAGCGCACGGACATCTCTCTTGGTGATCGGAATGCCATCTGTCCTTGCAAAATGATCGTCGGCAATGCCAAAGGAATTGACTCTGGGCCGGTAAGCATCATTTTCAAACAGTGCAA
>DJXY01000175.1 GCA_002449915.1 Oribacterium sp. UBA6992 | reverse complement strand
GTGACGATCACCATGGTCATGCCGGAATCGGCAAGATCCTTTATAACCGCAAGCACTTCACCGACCATTTCGGGATCAAGTGCGGAGGTCGGCTCATCAAAAAGCATGACCTTAGGATCCATGCAAAGCGCGCGTACAATGGCAACTCGCTGCTGCTGACCACCGGACAGCTGTACAGGATACGCACCGGCACGGTTTTCAAGACCAACTCTCTTAAGCAGCGCCCTGGCTTTTTCCTCCGCATCCTTCGGATTCATATGCTTAACCAGAACCGGAGCAAGCGTCAGATTTTCCAGAATGGTCTTATGTGGAAAGAGGTTGAAGTGCTGAAACACCATGCCCATCTCCTGACGATACTCATCCAGGTTGATATTGGTACCTGTGATATCCACCCCGTCAAAAACAATGGATCCCTCGGTCGGAATCTCGAGGAGATTTAAGCTCCGGAGGAAGGTCGATTTACCGGAGCCGGACGGACCGATGACCACCATGACATCTCCCTTGTGTATGTCAATGTCAATTCCATCCAGAGCCTTGATTGCTCCGTAATTATAATATTTTTTTAACCCACGTACCTGGATCAGCGCATTATCGTTTGTCACTTGCTCTCATCCTCCTCTCACAGTACTGAATAATCTTGGATGTCGGGAAGCACAGGCAGAAATACAGGAAGGTCGCCATAAGCAGCGGCTCTGCAATGATAAAGCTTGCGGACTGTACCGACTTTACATTAAACATGATATCCTGTACGCCGATGGTGTAGCAGACAGAGCTCTCCTTAATAATGGTAACAAACTCATTGGCAACCGCCGGGAGTATATTTTTGATCGCCTGCGGCAGGATAATCTTCATCATGGTCTGGGATTTGCTCATACCAAGACTTCTTGCAGCCTCCGTCTGACCCTTATCTACGCCCTCGATACCGCCACGGATGACATCGCTCATGTATCCGCCGCTGTTCAATGCCATGGCTACTGCCGCCGGGAAAAATCTCTGGAACTGGATAAATCCGAAGAATGTGAATTTCGGCAGCGTGATAATACCAAACACTACGAAGTATACAAGGAAAATCTGCACCAGCATAGGCGTACAACGTACAAACTGTACATAAGCGCCCGCCAGCAGCTTTACCGGATTAAACCGTGCAATAAAGTCATATCTTTTTTTCTTATTTATGTCGTCAGTCTTTATCTTCTCAAGATGACGGAACGGACGGACATCGCTTAAGAGCATCAGCGCCAGGCCGAATGCCAGAAAGAATCCAAAAAATACCGTTACCACCGCAAGAAGGATGGTTACGATCAGACCCTGTCGGAACATATCTCCATATTGTAATGTCCGCATCAGGTTTCCCCAGCTTATGGTCATGTATACTTCCTACCTTTCTTAAATCGGGTATATACCAGCTTGTATTAAAGTGCGCTAAACGCCAGACACTTTTAAACGCAATAAGTTCTCTCCGGCTTACCGGAGAGAACTCCATTGTACTTATGAATTAATGTACATTATTACTGTATGTTTATGAATGCTTCTGCTCATTGATTTTACATTTCCCGGATGAACGGATAGCTCTGTACATCAAGCTCCTGGATCAGTTTGCAGCGGCAGTTGTTTCGATCTGACCGTTGGCATCAAGCTGACCTTCGTATACATTAGCTTCATCAGAAGCAAGCTCCTGAGCGTCGGTGATGTACTGGTTCATTGAACCGTCAGTGAGTGCATTGTTGATAATCGCATTCACAGCATCCACCATAGCGGTGTTACCCTTCTTAACTGCGACAGCAGAACCCTCGCTGTCATATGGTACATCCCATGCAATCTGAAGCTCCGGATAGTTCTTGCAGTACTGCTCTGCTACGGCAGTCTCGATGAAGCCGCCCTCAAGCTTACCAGTTACCAGTTCGGAAACGATATCTGTTACCTTTGGAAGACCGATGATATTGGCATCCGGTGTATTTTCCTTGGCAAGATCCATCTGGATGGAACCGTTCTGCGCGCCTACTGGAAGTCCGTTAAAGTCTGCATAGCTCTTGTACTTGTCAGCATCTGCCTTACGGATGACAAAGCTCTGACCGCCCTGATAATATACATTGGTGAAGTCAAAGGTCTGCTTCCGCTCCGGGCTTGGTGAAAATCCGGAAATACCGAGATCCAGGTTTCCGTTCTGAAGCTCCATCAGGATACCGTCAAAGTCGATCGGTACGATCTCAAGCTCAAGACCAAGGTCATCTGCGATTCTGTGTGCAAGTGCAACATCAAAGCCTGAGAGCTCCGGTGTGCCGTTATTTACATGATAGAACTCATACGGAGCAAAGTCCGGTGAAGTACCAACGATAAGCTTACCAGCCTCAACGGTTGTAAGACCGTCCTTCGGGATATCCATCATCTTTCCGGATCCCTCAGCAGCGCCCTCTTTCTTAGCAGAGCTGTCTGCGGCAGCAGTGCTCTCTCCTGCAGCAGCAGTTGTCTCAGCATCGCTGGCAGCGGCGGTTGTTGCAGCAGCCTCTGTCTCAGCACCGGTTGTTGCAGCGGCGGTTGTAGCGTTAGGAGTGGATGAAGATCCACAGGCAGCAAGGGAAAGTGCCATGAGAGCGCCAAGTGCTCCGGCAATAAATGTCTTTTTCATAATCTGTTCCTCCTCCGGGACCAGCAGGTCCCAAGCTGGAAATATGGAAATCCGTATCAAGGAAATCTGTATCTCCAGAACTTCATTTCTGATTTCTAGATTATACACCTTAAAAGCAGGAAATCAAGCATATTTTGGTTTTTTATGCAAATATTTTTCGGATAATATGCATAAAACCGGGCTTATGCATTGATTTATGCATATTAAAGCATCCTTCTTATACATTTGGATCAGTCTCAAAGCCCGGGGCATGCCGACAGTCCCCATCAGATCTTAATTTTCACGGGGAATACTGCAATCTCGGCAAAGCTAGATGGTAATGGAGACATTTTCGGCCTATACAGAGCAATTTAAAATAACGTACCCGAATCACACCCGAAAATCGGGTCAAACTATCCTCGATAAGATAATTGGTCAGGGCTTTTCGGCCTATATCGATGAAAAAGCAAAAACGCACCCGAATTTGAAACTCTTTTTCGGGTACGTTTTGAAGTTTTTTTCCTATAAGCCGAATGTTCACCGTTAAAGCAGCTATCTAAGCGCTTTCCATCAGCTGATTCGGGTACGTTTCCACGGAAATGTCTGCATAGGCCGAAAACTTGCGTCTTACTCGTTTACTCTGTGAGTTTCACATCTTTAATGAACTGATGTCTGCCATTTACAGCAGAGAATACACGGATCTCGCAGTTGTGCGGCTTGGGGCGCCAGAGGATGCCATTGGGCTTATCCATAAGATATCCGGACAAAGCCCTCATGATCCCGCCGTGACACGCGATAAGGACATTCTGATACGGCTTTGTTTCCAGATCCGTAAGGAACGACCGGCTCCGCTCCGTAAGAGAAGCGATGGTTTCCACCGTCGGAGGCGCAGGAAAAAGCTCCGGCAGACTCCAGTAGAGCGTCATTTTCGGTCCCAGAAGATAATATTTCCGGCACTCGTATTTCCCAAAATCCGCCTCGATCAGCCTCTCATCCACGAGGATCTCCCCGCGATCCACATTTCCGATGATGGAGGCAGTAACAATCGCCCGTTCTAAAGGGCTTGCATACACTGCGTCAAAGCTTATGTCTCCGATCTCTGCTCTCGCCTCCCTCGCTTGCTGTATGCCGGTTTTATTCAATGGTTCATCCGTGCGCCCCTGCATTCGCCTCTCAAGATTGAGCCGGGTCTGCCCATGTCTCGTAAGCCAGATCGTCATGCTGTTTTTTCCTTTCCTTTCAGTTCTTAATATAATCTTTCGTTCCATCAGTTTGCGCCTTTTTGCGATCGGCTGGTTTTGGAATCCACAGATGGTATCCTTTCCGTTTTCCTAAGGATCATGTTGCTTGAAAAACGACCGATTACGTCGTCCCCGTTTCCTGGCGGATGGCGCTGTTTTTAAGAATCTGCGCCTTGGGATCCTTTAATGCGTCATAGTATTTATCCGCATACCGGAGAATTTCGTCCGCCGTCTCGCCATCATGCAAAAATGTAATATATCCCTCAAGAGACATTGCTTTTTTGCGAAGTGCCTGTGAGTTTACATCAATAAAGGTCCGGCTCTTGTACCGGCTGTTTTTGGCGTCTTGAATCAGATTTGCCGCCGCGCTGTTGCCATCCAGCGCCACGATCACCGACTGGCGGCGCTTAAAAATCTCGTAAGCAAAGCTTTTGTACGCACCAAGCGGTGAGGCTTCGATGGAGACACGGATGCCGGCGCCGGATGCCCGGAGCGTTTTAAGCTCTTTCCCTGTGATTGCCGCAGGCGCGAATGCAAATACCTGGAATTTCCCGCGTACCTTTTCCAGCACATACCGTTCATACCCGGTAATTGCAGGTCCGATGACAAAAAAGACCTTCTCCGGATTCGCCCTCGCTATAAGATCCTCCAGCAAAGCGCACTCCGGTGCACGAAGCCTCGTAACATGAGAGGCATTGTTAAAGCTGCCTCCGGCAATGACAATCGGGATCTTATTTTCCGGAAGCGGAAGAATTTTATCTGAAAGCTCGGTTTCCGTGCGGTATCTGCGTTCGCCGGAGGTCATACCGGAAAAGTCACCGGTTTCCGCTTCGATCCTGGATGTAAGGAACTCTCCTGAGCGGAGGTTCCCTTTAAGATCATTAAACAAACGAATCTTTTCCGAGAACTCACGGAGCGATGTCGCATGGACAAAATCCTCTGCTCTCCGCATCTCAAGAAGCTCTTCAAAGCTTAACGCCAGCATCCTCTCAAGCGAGAGCTGTTCATCGATGGAATCCGTGCCATACAGTGCTCCGCCATCGGTACCCTGCACACAGTAAATTCCATCCTTTAAATACTGCTTCAGCGGATGCTCTGCAAGGTTTGAGAGATTGTTGAGCCGGACATTGGAGGTGATCTGAAATTCCAGTACGACCTTATGATCTCTAAGCTTATGGAGGAGAAGCTGCCCTTTTGCAGAGTTAAGCTTGGAGGTATACAGACCATGTCCGAGACGCATATGCGGAAATCGCTGTCCCTTTTTTAATGACTTCTCAACCTCAAGGATGCTGTTCAGCACATTATCGGGCAGCGAATCGTTTTCTCCGGCATGGATCCGGATAACAAAGGAAGGGATATCTCCGGCGATCTGCACCAGCGCCTTGATGACAGGTCTTAACTCACGGATATCATTGATTTCCTCTCCGACAAAATCACTGCCTGCCACATAGGGATCGACTGCCACAGCCTTTAGTGTCTCCAGATTTTCCTGGAAATTACCATGGTCCACCTGATCTCTCACAATGGTAAGCGGAATCCGGCGGAGCGCTGCCAGGAAGCGAAGTGTCACTCCGGTCTCCCGGGTAATGGATGGCATGACATCATGGATCTCCTGCAGCGTTCTGGCGGCTTCCTCTTTTTTGACAAGTGCCGTATCGGAAATTTCCGCATAGGTAACGCCGACCCGCTGGTAGCTGCGTGCAACCCACAGAAGCTCATCCTGATACAAGGTGTTAGCGGCGTAGTCCGGGGTCCGACGATCCTTCGCCATCTGATGCAGTGCCTCTGTAATATCCGGATCCGGAATTTCATCGATACCTTTCAGTGAGATCCGCTCTTTTGCGGGCGTACCCTTGGTAAAAACGTAGCGGTATAGATAGACCTTCTCGAGATTTGTAAAAACTGCCTGTCCGTCCTTCATAACGGCAAGACTTGCCCGGATCCTGGGGATATTGTAGCCGCTGTCCGGCAGATTATTTAAAATAAGATCTGCAAAATTAATTTCTGTGTTGTCGTCGATCCGTCGGTCAAGATACTTCCCGGTGAGTCCGGAGCTCTGATACTTTGTCGCGGTCTCGGCACGCTGCTTCTCAAGTCTCTCCCGCTGCTCCCCGGTCAGACGCAGCTTCAGCTTCTTAACATAATAGTAGGGATAGCGCAGCTGATGGTGGATCCCAAGCGCGATCAGCAGGTCCGGACTGAGATTTGCGCTTCGATGCGTATGCAGATCTGTGTGGAACTTGACTTCAGAGCGAATGTAGGTTTTAACGAGTGTTTTCCCGGAAGACAGCGTGTAGTCCTTGGTCTGGCTCATCAGCGTCTTGGCGATTGCCGGAACATACGCCTTCCGCTCGATGTTGCCGTCGGGATAGATATTGGCGACCTTAACATCGGCAAGACGTAAAATCCAGAGCTTCCGGTTCTCTCCGTCAATATAGCAGGGAATGTGCCCCTCGATTTTAAGAAAGCCGTTTGGCTCCAATCCAAGCGGCAGTCCGCAGAGAGCAGCCAGGTTGCTGATGAGATTGCCGGTCCCATGGTTTGGCGTCCGGAGCACGTAGGACATATCCTCACCGACCTTGTCAAGCGTTACCACGATGTCCTTTTCCTTATCCAGATAGAA
>DJXY01000007.1 GCA_002449915.1 Oribacterium sp. UBA6992 | reverse complement strand
ACTGCACCGGCAGCACCAGCCTCTGACTGCATCTCGGTAACCTGAACGGTCTCGCCGAGAATGTTCTTTCTACCTTCAGTTGCCCACTCATCCACATGCTCAGGCATGACAGATGAAGGAGTGATAGGATAGATAGCGGCTACTTCAGTAAATGCATATGATGCATGTGCAGCAGCCTGATTTCCATCCATGGTTTTCATTTTTCTTGCCATAAGAATTCCTCCTAAAAAAATGAATAATCCATATAGGATGCGTTACATATATGAAAACCCATCAGCATGGGGTATCATACACGACTAAAGTATAGCATTTTTACCTAAAAAATCAAAGGAAAACCAGCCCGTACGGAAATAAATACAAGTAAATACCGGTAAAAATCAGGCTTTGTATTTGCATTCATACAAAAAAGAGAAGCCCAGGACGAACCAGACTTCTCTTTTTCTGACATATGCTTTTCTTTTAAGAATTTATTTCATTATATGCAACGCTGTTTTAAGCAAGCAGCTCTAACTCAGACACCGCCGGGACCATCGGAAATGATCGCGCCGCCTTCATTCACAGGTGCATCGATCTCATCCGAATCTCCTGTATTGCTGCTGACGGTCGGTGCCTCTACAATTTCAGCCTTCTCCGTGGTCTCCTGCGCCGTGGTCTCTGTCTTTTTAGGCTCCGTGGCTGCCTTTTCTGTTGCCTTTGCTGCACTTGTTTCAGAGGAAGGACCACCCGCGGCGCTCTCCCCGCCTGCGTGCGTCTCCTGAGCAGCCGCTGCTTTCGTGGTTTCCGCCACACTGCCGGCTGCAGCAGTTGTCTCCTGGGCAGAAGCATAAACCTTAGGTGTATGTCCCTTATATGTGGTATAGTGATCCTTTACCTTTTCGGTTGAGCCATCTGCATTGGTGATGATTTTATATGCCTGCCATTCACTGCCCTGGGATCCCTTGGAGGTATCTCCTGAAGTGATTACAACCGGATTTGGCATCGGCAGATCCTTTACCTTCTCCGAAGTAAGCGACCACTTTACGCCCTTTGGCAATACCCTGACGCCATAGATCTGTACCGTAACTGTCTGATCAGAATACCATGCACGGATACCAATGTTATGACTTGAGTTGTTGACGAAACGGTAATCCGGTCCCGGCCAGGATACGGTAGCGTCCATACCCGGAGTTACATAATTCGGCGCAAAGGTATGAGACCGGCGATAAGTTGTGGTAAGTCCGGAACGGAATACCGCATTATACAGGGTTGTGGAAACCTGGCAGACACCGCCTCCTACCTCCTGTACAACCTCTCCGTTATTATAGGCTGCCGCTGCGCCGTAGCCCTTGGCTTCTGTTCTCTGTCCGACAGTATTGTTAAAAGAGAACTCCTCGCCCGGACGCAGAATCGTACCATTGATGGCTGCTGCCGCAAGCTTGATATTCCTGTTACGCACAGAGTTGCTTGTGGTTTCTGTCTGATAGGATCCGATCGTATCATACTGATCCTTGATCGATGTGGAGGATGCGGAAACCACCTCGCCTTCTGTCTTGATCTGCTGGTCATAAGAACCGGATTTGATGGCATCCATAACCTTGGAAGCGGTATCCTTGACATTTACTGCATATCCGTTGACGGAACCTCCAAAAACAAACTCTCCACTGGAGGAATCGTATTTTGTGATATCTCCGTTTTCCGGATCCATCTTCCAGACCGCTGCGAGCTGTGTAACATAATCCGTAATCTGCTCCGACATATCCGGAAGCTCCAGCACATAATCTGCCGACGCTGCTTTAGTGGTTTCCGAAGACTCCGCAGCCGACTCTGACGAGCCCTGTGTGCCGGTTTCCGCAGCATTTGTCGTCTCCTCTGCCTTTTTTGTCAGCTGATCCGCACCCTTGGATTCATAATCCTTAAAAATCTGATCTACGTAACTGTCAATATCCTCACCAATAAGATCCGGCACAGAATACTGTGTCTTCTCCGGACGGATCGTTACCTTTGCAAGTGGATTGTCAACCTGCGTTACTTCCTCCGTGCCTTCATCATCAGAGCTTCCCTTGGCGGAAGCTGCTTCCGACTCTTTAGGAAGCTCCGGCATCTTAAAGCTGTCAATCGACGGATTGGCATTGACAATAACAAGATTCCAGGTATACGCCGCCTTTAATGCATTTTCCACCTGCTCCCGGTCCATGCCGTTCATATTGAGCAGCTTTGCATCCGGTGAAATCTGGCTGTAATCAAGATACAGATCTGTACGTATTACATTCGGATCAAACTGGGCGCTTGTCTCCTCCGCCCCGGCTCCCATACTTGTGGTTTCCGTCGCATCAGCCTTAGCAGAAAAAATTGTATTTTTAGCGAGGAAACCCAGTCCTACCACAAGAACCGCAGCGATCGCGATCCCTCCGATCAAAAAGCCTCTGCCGGAATGTTCATCATCATGCCTCTTGTCATAGTTATTACCGGATGAGCCGGAATTATAGGAATATCCGCTGCCTGCTCTTTTAGCAGAAGTGGTTCTCCTGCTGCTTCCCTCTGCATTTCTTGGTCCGGTATATCCACTTCTGAGCCGGGATGCGGTTCTGCTCCGGGACATACCACGCTCCCGGGATACTCCTCTTACATTCTGATCATTTCTGTTCATCTCATATCCTCTATATAAAAAGCTCTTATTTACAGTGCCTACTATTCTAGCATAATTTCAAAAATTGTATATTGCCAATTTCATATAAAATCTTAAAGAAAGCTTACACAAAACTATCGTATTTCAAAGCCGTACAAGGATAATTGATAATGATTCTCAGATGAATTGCACGGAATCTGTCAGGTATTTTCTCAGATACATTACGGATCCTTCCGAAAAAAATCATAGACTGCTCTCGCAGCGTATACATCCATGTGCGGGCATGCGGTAAGCTCCTCAAGGCTCGCTTTTTTAATATGATCCACATCACGAAACTGGCTCATCAGAGCGCGTTTTCTAACACTTCCGATTCCGGGGATATCATCCAATATGGATTTGATCTGATTTTTACTGCGGAGAGACCTGTGGTACTCAATGGCAAAGCGGTGTACCTCATCC
>DJXY01000194.1 GCA_002449915.1 Oribacterium sp. UBA6992 | reverse complement strand
TGCAGATTTCGTAGGAGCAGAGGAACTTATCCCGAGAATCCAGGGTGGTTGGTTTGACTACGATGTAGTTATTGCAACTCCGGATATGATGGGTGTTGTTGGACGTCTCGGACGTCTGCTTGGACCGAAGGGTCTTATGCCTAATCCAAAGACCGGTACGGTTACTATGGATGTTACCAAGGCTGTTAATGATACGAAAGCCGGTAAGGTTGAGTACAGACTTGACAAGGCTAACATCATCCACGTTGCAGTCGGCAAGGCTTCTTTTACAGAGGATCAGCTGAAGGAAAACGTAGATACGCTGATGGGCGCTATCATCAAGGCAAGACCTGCAACACTCAAGGGCGCTTACATTAAGTCCGCAACCCTTACATCTACCATGGGTCCTGGTGTTAAGCTCGATACAGTACAGTTTGGAGCTTAATCCATTACTTCAAAAAAGTTGTTGACATCGGGTGCTCCTGATGCTAACATACACAAGGTATTAACCCGAAGACAGCAGGTGCCGTTAGGCATAAGGTTAAAACGCCTGCCGAGGAAACGATACAGACAGTCTTTTTGATATGTTTGTTTGATCACCCCTGAGTCTTTGGACCCGGGGGTTTTCCTTTTGTTAAGGTGATACTGAAATCTTATAAGGAGGAAAACGTATAATGGCAAAGGTTGAGTTAAAGCAGCCGATCGTTGACGAAATCAAGGCTCTTCTTGATGGCGCTGTTGCCGTTACAGCTGTTGACTATCTTGGTCTTACTGTTGAGCAGGATACAAATCTTCGTAAGCAGTTAAGAGAAGCTGGAGTTCAGTACAAGGTATTCAAAAACACTCTCATTAAGAGAGCAGCTGAGGGTACAGATTTTGCACAGCTGGATGATTGTCTTGAGGGACCGACCGCTATTGCAGTATCCAAGGATGATCCTGCAGCAGCAGCAAGAATCATTGCCAAGTTTGCTAAGGATGCTCCTAAGCTTGAGCTTAAGGCAGCTGTAGCAGAGGGCAAGTTCTATGACAAGGACGGAGTAAAAGTACTTTCCGAAATCCCAACCAGAGAGGAGCTTCTTGGAAGACTTTGCGGTTCTCTGCAGAGCCCGATCACAAACTTCGCTCGTGTTCTCAAGCAGGTTGCAGACAAGGACGCAGAGCCGGCTGCTTGATTTTGAGCAGATGGCTGCCTGATGCAGCATAGGCTGCCAGGGCATGGGAATTAAAATTCGGTATTTGATCTGTGCGTAATGGCACAACAGAAAATTTCTAGTGGAGGAAATTAAAATGGCTAAGTTAACTACAGAAGAGTTTATCGCAGCTATCAAGGAGCTTTCCGTTGTTGAGCTTAATGACCTTGTAAAGGCTGTTGAGGAAGAGTTTGGTGTATCTGCTGCTGCAGGTGTTGTTGTAGCTGGTGCTGCAGCTGGTGCTGCTCCTGCTGAGGAGAAGACAGAGTTCGATGTTGAGCTTACTGACATCGGTCCTAACAAGATCAAGGTTATCAAGGTTGTTCGTGAGGCTACTGGTCTTGGACTTAAGGAAGCTAAGGAAGCTGTTGAGGCTGCTCCAAAGGTTCTTAAGGAGGCTGCTCCTAAGGCTGAGGCTGATGATCTCAAGGCTAAGCTTGAGGAAGTTGGCGCTAAGGTTACTCTTAAGTAATAAAAAACCAATGATTCATATCCCTGGTGTATGCGCTTTGGGGCGCACATCAGGGATTTTTTAGTTTATTTTTTTAAAAAGACTGCTAAAAATAAGGATTTTACTATTCTGCTATCATAGATAATCGATTATAATATATATGTCAGATTATGCCATTTGGGCTAAATAGTAGTACTTGAAAGCAGAGCAGGATAAATATGATCTGTAAATTTTGTGGAAAATCGATTCCGGATGATGCAGTTTATTGCCCTGAATGTGGACTGATTATCCGCAGCAGGTATGAAGTGCTGTCAGAACGTTTTACACCCAGGGATTCTCTGCCGCATTATTCAGAGGAAAACTTAAAGAGGATGTTTGAACGGGATGAAGTGGAGAGGCAGGCTCGAGAGCATGCTTCTGCTTCGCATGTGTCTGCTGAACCGGAGGATGATGAAGCCCGCCTTGACCGCATGTATGAACAGGCGAGATTTTTGGAACGCTTCGGGGCAGAGCAGGAGGAAGCAGAGCAAAAAGCGCTTGCAGAAAAGGCAGTCCGCCTCGCAGCGGAAACGGATGCCACTGAGATGGATAAGATCGGAGCTGGCAACGCGCAAGCTGATGTAGAGGTGCAAAATGACACAAGCGCAGCTACTGTACCGGATACACTGATCGATTCTGAAGCTGAAACTCAAGGTGATCCAGTAGAGACAGCAGCTTCTGATGCGGTAAGCCCGGATCGTGAGGATGAGACAGATATAGAAATTTCTTCATCTGAAGCCGATTCTAAAGAGCCGGATTCTCTGGAAAGTAATGAGGAGAAAACTAAGGAAACCGCAGAAACGGATATAGAAGAAGCTGAAGCCGGAATACATGCTGAAACAGCTGCGGAATCAGATATCATAGAAGATGTAGAAGTCAGTGCAGCTGAAAATGCGGAGGCTTCGACACAGTCTGCTAACGATGCAGCTGCAGTGTCTGAAGAAGATACCGATACAGAAAAAATCACAGTTCAAGCGGATACCTCAGTGAATGAAGATCATTCTGCGGTAAGCACAGTCGAAGCAGCAACAGAGAAATTGACCGATTCAGAAACTGTAGCAGCAGTAGTCCCGGAGAATGTAGATGATACAGCAGCGCCCGCAGAAGCGTTGTCAGATTTGGAAAATGACAATGCGGAGACAGATGAGACTGTGCGAGACGCAGAAGCGGTAGAAGCGGAAAAGAAAACAGAAAAACAAGATGAAGCGGAATCAGAAGCAAAAACCTCGGTTGACACGGCATTAGAACAAAAAGCAAGCAGCTCGGAAGCTGGTCCGGAAACGGCTGAAGCAGAAATAAATGAAATGGAAACAGATTCTGCGCAAGATGTTGATGAATCTGCTGATACATCGGATGAGCAGCAAGACATGCAGGTCGATGATGAAGCGGAAGTGGATGCAGAAGCCGGGACAGAGCCAGATGCGCAGGTGAATGCTGAAAAGCAAACCACGAAGGAAAATCTGGATGCAGCAGCAAAGACAGAGGCTCCTGAGGAAGAAGCGGAAATAGAAGAGGTTTCCGTGATTTCTATAGAGGAGAAGCGTGCCGAGCGGAGAAATAGCGAGGACGAAAATGCTCCGGAGGAGGATCTGTCCAGAGAAGAAATGGATTCCGATGAGGGAGATGCAGCTCTGGTTGAGAGCGAGGATGAGGACGAGGTTGAGACTGAGACTGCGGATACAGACACAGATACCAATGCAGCTACGGATTCGGATGAAGCTGCATCAGAGGAGGAGCAATCCGACGAGGCATCCGAGCCACAGCTTTTAGGGAAATCAAAATATACCAGGGTAATTGCAGCTGTGCTTGTCCTTGTGGCAGTTTGCGCTGTGGCGCTGATCAATTTACCGGCGATCCGGCTAAGGATGGCGAGAAGTGCGGCTTCCAAGGCTATGGAGCAGTCGAATTATGCGGATGCCATTACAGCATATAAAAAGCTGCTGTCCCTGGATCCGACGGATGAGGCAGCATATCTTTCACTTACAGACGCTTATCTTAATACAGATCATCACGGAGATGCCATCACGCTGTTACGTAAG
Organism: Oribacterium sp. UBA6992; assembly: GCA_002449915.1. Lineage (GTDB taxonomy): Bacteria > Bacillota > Clostridia > Lachnospirales > Lachnospiraceae > Oribacterium. Next base: position 13,791 of record DJXY01000194.1, on the reverse strand, counting down.
GGAATGGAAGTGCTTCCTAACAGCACCGCACTGAAAGAGGAGATGGATGCCATCAATCCATCGGTGGAGTTTTCTACTCCGGGAGGCAGCTTCTCCGATCCGGTCACAGTAACACTTGTGACAGCTTCGGACAGTAACATTCGCTATAGTCTGAGCAGCGATGAGCATCAAGGAACGGAGAAGGATTATACAAGTCCGGTGGAAATGAACTACAGTGGTACCTATACGCTGAAAGCCCATGCGGTTACATCGGATGGATTTGCCTGTGTTGAAAACAGTGAAACCTATGTGATTTCACTGGACCCGACGAAATATCATCTGAATGACTGGCATGAGACGTCCGAGGGATGGCAGTATCTGGATGGCTCCGGTAAGACGACATCTGGATGGCTTGAGCTTGACAGCAAATATTATTATCTGAATGAGGACGGCTACCGTGTTACGGGTATGCAGACCATCGATGGAGATACCTATTTCTTTAATAGAGATGGTGTGATGCAGACAGGCTGGCAAGAGAGCGATGGCAAGCGGTATTTCTTTGACGAAACCGGCAAGATGCTGCGGGATGTCTGGATCGAGGATAATTACTATGTCGGTGATGATGGTGCGATGATCACCAACGGTACGACGCCGGATGGAACCTATGTGGATGGTAATGGAGCAAAGAGTTTTAATTTTGCGGCGGAGTATGCAAAGCATCCGAATACTATGGTGCTGATTTACACCAAGGACCGGAAGGACATGGGTGAGTATTCCGATTTCCCGGCGCGCGTTTACCATAATCATCAAGGAGATACACCGACAGGCGATTATTTTGAAACCACAGTGCACATCAGTGATCGTGCGTTCCTGCATTATATCGATAAGAAGCTGCCTGATGCACTTGTGACGGATGCGTATCGTTTCCTGCCTCAGATCGGGATCCTTAATGCTAAGCAGGATAAAAATGGCGTTGTAACAGAATTTGATTTTATCCTGGGAAGTCAGGCGTAAACGAGTCAGGATGCGGAGAAAGTATTTGATGACAGAGATCGTACTTTAAAGAAATCATGCATTTATAGATCGGAGGATATTATATGAATACAGACAGTCCGGAAAAAATCAAGGTCAGTGCCGTAACTATCACTACAGCACTGTTTTTAAGCCTCAATGAACAGTATCGTAAGATGTTTGCCAACATTCACGCGATCAAGAAGTTCTCGGAGGTAGCGGAACGAGAGGGAAAAATCCGAAATTCGCGGTACAGCTATTATCTGACCTTTGATGATATCCGCGCCATGATGGACAGCAATAAGGAAACATTTCATTACATTCCGGATACAGAGCTGATTCAGCTGAACCATAACATCAAGGCAGATCAACTGGCAGAGCGCTATTTTAATCACCAGTCCAGAGAAGTGCAAGAGCTTCTGCATGCGACTGCGGATAAATTTATCCGTCAGGTCAGTGCGGTGGAGGATGTCAATCCGGAAATTGAACTGGGCAGATAATGTTGGACCTGAAATGTTGTGTACGTGCTGCGACAGGTATGTGCCTGCTGCGTTATTGCCGCCTCCATAACACTTTATAAAAATATTTCCAGATTTTCAGCTTCGTTTCAGTTTTGACTGATACAGTGGTTGCGTTGGCAGGAAAACGGAAACGAGATTTTTAGCGCCAATGTGCCTGACAGCTGGAGCGATTATGAAGCCGCAAAACCGTCAGCGCGTTTAATATTGCAGAACAGGTTTAATTGACCCTTACTACTCTATAGCAGAAGACCCGGTGGAAATCCATCGGGTCTTCTGCTATAATCATAAGTACTGAACACATGTTTTGAATCATAAAATAATAGCGGCAGATGGAGGAGCGGACATGGGAGAATTTGCCTTTAATCACTTTAATTTTAATGTACTGAATCTGGAGCGGAGCCTTGCGTGGTATAAAGAGGCGCTGGATCTCGAGCCGATTGCATGGAACCGGCAGAAGGATTTTACCATTGTGTATCTTGGAGACCGGCAGACCGGATTTAAACTGGAGCTCACCTGGATGAAGGACCGGAAGGAGCCGTATGACCTCGGGGAACAGGAGTATCATCTTGCAATGATGACGAGAGACATGGAAAAGGCGCATGAACGGCATGAAAAGATGGGAGCCATCTGTTTTGAAAATCCGACCATGGGGATCTATTTCCTCGAGGATCCGGATGGATACTGGATTGAAATCATTCCCTGGAAAGAGGATGCGCTGACCATTGCTGGAAGTAAACCGGAATCAACCACAGACTGATCGTATTTTCAGACGGTAATGCATCCGTTGCTGTGATAAATTGTGAAACGATGGAGGATTGGATGGACCTTTTTGAGTATATGTCGGAAAAGACACAACGGTCGGAAGCACCGCTTGCTTCCCGGATGCGGCCGGAAACGCTGGATGAGGTTGTGGGGCAGGAGCATATTATCGGTAAGGACAGGCTTCTGTACCGTGCCATTAAGGCGGATAAGCTAGGGTCGATTATTTTTTACGGACCTCCCGGTACCGGTAAGACCACCCTTGCCAAGGTTATCGCGCATACGACCAAGGCGGATTTTGAGCAGATCAATGCCACCGTTGCCGGCAAAAAGGATATGGAGGAGGTTATTACCCGCGCTAAGGCAAATCTGGGCGGATATGGCAGAAAGACGATCCTTTTTGTGGATGAGATTCATAGATTCAACAAGGCACAGCAGGATTATCTTCTGCCATATGTAGAGGACGGAACAGTGATTCTGATCGGAGCGACAACAGAAAACCCGTATTTTGAGGTAAATTCCGCATTGATTTCCCGCTCCCGTATCTTTGAGCTGCATCCGCTTACATCGGAAGATATCCGAACTTTGATACAAAGAGCACTGTCCGATCCTGTAAAGGGCGTCGGATCATTTCATGCCGTGATTGATGCGGATGCGGAGGAATTTCTTTCGGATGCAGCCAATGGAGATGCAAGGGCCGCGCTTAATGCGGTCGAGCTTGCTGTACTGACCACGGACCGCGCGGCGGACGGAAGGATTCACATTACTCTGGCAGTTGCGCAGGAGTGCATCCAGAAGCGTGCTGTGAAATATGACAAGGACGGAGATAATCATTATGATACAATCTCCGCGTTTATCAAGTCGATGCGTGGATCAAACCCGGACGCTGCGGTGTATTATCTGGCGCGTATGCTGTATGCCGGAGAGGACATTAAGTTTATTGCCCGCAGGATTGTCATCTGTGCGTCTGAGGATGTTGGGAATGCGGACCCCATGGCGGCGGTCGTGGCAACCAATGCGTTTCTTGCGATAGAAAGAGTCGGCATGCCGGAGGCAAAGCTGATTTTATCTCAGGCAGCAATTTATGTGGCGTGCGCGCCGAAGTCCAATGCCTGCTATCGTGCCATTACGGAAGCCACGGAAGCAGTAGAGAAGTATGGCAATGCACCGATCCCTCCATATCTTCAGGATGCTCATTACAAGGGATCTACGCAGCTTGGGCGTGGAATGGGCTATAAATATCCACATGATTATCCGGGACACTGGGTAGAGCAGCAGTACCTGCCGGATGTGCTGAAGAATCAGAAATTTTACCATTATCCGGATGAAAATGATATTTCTGGAGCAGAGGACAAGCTTAAAGGAATTTAAGAAACTGTTCATAAATTCTGCAAGAACTTTTGATCTAAGAGTGCTATTGTAATACCCTGTCACATGCATGGGACAATCGGAAGGCATGAGAAATCCATGCGCATGTGATAAAGAAGGCAATCTTATTTCATCAGGAGGATTTATTATATGAAAAAATTTGCGGCTTACACAGCACTTGGTTTTATGATGCTTACGATGGCAGCATGCGGAAAAAAGGCATCTACCGCTGAAACGACGACGGCTGCGGTGGCTGAGTCCAGCGTCCCTGAGTCTGAGGCTCTGGATACCAATTCACTAGACTGCTTTGTGGAAAAGCTTGAGGGAAATAAGCTTACAGTAAAAGTAGACGATGGTACATCCATGACATTTGATATTTCCAATGCAAAGATCAATCCTGCCTGGAATCTTATGGAGGGAGATGAAGTGGAGGTTGTGTATCAAGGTTCTGATCCGACGGATGGCATGGCGGTGGATGCGGTTGAGATGTCTGTACCGTTTGAGTTCACCTCTGAGGACTATAATGCGGACCCGTCGATTTATGGTGTAATTAAGTCCATTGATGCCAATACCATCCAGTTTACGGAAGTTATGGACGGTCGTCAGGAGGCAGTATCGGAAGCTGCAAGTGACGATAAAAATCAGGAGGACGCACAGGAGGAGTTCGGAAAGACCTATACCTTCCATCGTGCAGCTTATGAGACAGATGTTGCTGCCGGAGATATCAAGGCAGGAGATTATGCATTGATCAACTATCTTGGTGATTTGGATAAGGATCCTGTCTGCTATCGGATTTGCACAGAGGATATGATGGAGGACGAGAAGTCAGACATTTATGGTATCACCGGAACCATAGACAGGATTGAGGACGGTATTATCTATCTTAAGGCATCCGATGGCACAGAATTTAAATTTGATCCATCTGGAAATGATGATCTGCTGAAGCAGGCGGAGGCAGATACCGGTAAAAAGGTGGAGATTACCTATTCGGATTCTATCCGTCAGAGAGTTATGACAGCAGATTCTATTATTGAACTTCAGTAAGCTTTTTGATAAAATAAGCTTGAAGAAGTTCCAGCGGGTAACCGCCGGACATAATTTCTTCCTATCACTATATTATTGTTCTCTGTGCTGACCGTATGGCTTCCATCCGTCCGGTCAGTGTCTGCGGACAGTACAAAAATGAGACGTGTGCAAAGCGAGAAATCAATTTACGCATGTCTCTTTTTGTTTGCCTGAGATTCGCAGCTTATATAGCAATTTGCATCATTTGCTGCATCACCGGACTGTTTTTATCCGGTAAGCAGCGGAAGATGTTGTATCCCCATTTTATTTTCTTGGCGTATTTAATTCATCGGAGTCATACATAATGGTAAAAGGTCCGTCATTTAGCAGACGTACCTTCATGTCGGCGCCAAACTCCCCGTGCGCTACTACATCGATCCATTCACGACACCGCGCCATAAAGTACTCGTAAAGCGCATTGGCTTTGTCGGGCGCACCGGCGCGGGTAAAGCTTGGACGGTTCCCTTTTCTACAATCGGCGTAGAGAGTGAACTGGCTGACGACCAGTACCTCCCCATTTACATCCGCAAGGGACAGGTTGGTTTTACCGTTCTGGTCCTCAAAGATCCGGGCAGAAAGGACTTTCTGAACCATCTTATCAGCGACAGCCTCAGTATCCGAGTCCTCAATGCCAAGGAGGATCAGAAGACCCTTGCCGATCTGTCCAATGACTTTATTATCCACAGTGACACTTGCTTCACTTACTCTCTGTACAAGACAACGCATATAGTAACCTCTTTCTGCGGCGTTTCAGTATCATTTCCCCAAACGCTGTATTGTAATATTGAAATGCAAACGAATGAGCAGCTGCAAATACATTCAGCGCCCATTACGTTTTAACGTGATCAGCGGAATTGTCTCAGGTTCTCATCATAATGGTAGTCAATTGCCGCGAGAACTTTGGTGAGAGCGTTAAGATCAATTTCCTCCTGATCTGCAAATTCAGACAGAGACGCATATTCATCTCTCAGCTTGGTATTTACATAGCTTAACAGCATATAGGGATCCTTAGGCAGGGACATTGAAATACTCCTTTTTTGATCTTCTTTTTGATTGCTTCTTTGTGATCTTTTGACGTTTTTATAGCCTGTATTGCCTGATTTCCCGGAGACGGGTATAATAATTAGAAGTTATACGGCTCTTAAAAACAAGCACACATTCCGAAGGGAGATTATAACATATGCAGGATGATAATTGTATTTTTTGTAAGATAGCCAATGGAGAAATCCCGTCAGTAACCTTATATGAGGATGCGGATTTCCGCGTGATTTTTGATTTGAATCCGGCAACAAGAGGGCATGCACTGATTCTGCCTAAGGAGCACTATGAGGATCTTACGGTACTTCCGGAGGAACTTCAGAGCAAGGTGCTGCCGCTTGCAGCCCGGATCGGGAGAGCGATGAAGGAGGGGCTCGGAGCCAAGGGCTTTAATGTAGTGCAGAACAACGGAGAAGCGGCAGGACAGACGGTACACCATTTCCATCTGCATATTATCCCGCGCTACGGTAATCCGGATGAGATGGTGCTCTGGAAGCCGGGCACATCGACTCCGGAGGAACTTAACAAGGTTTGTGCAGAGATTGGAGCAAGGCTTAAATGAGTACTGGTAAAATTGTGCTGACCGGCGGCGGAACTGCAGGTCATGTGACCTCCAATATTGCGCTGCTTCCTGGACTTCGCCGGGATGGCTATGAGGTATATTATATCGGTTCCTATAATGGCATCGAGAAAAACATGATGGAAAAGGAAGGAGTCCCGTACCAGGGGATCGCTACCGGTAAATTCCGCCGGTATTTCTCTCTTAAAAACTTTACGGATCCAGTTCGGGTGATTCATGGCTATTTTGAAGCAAAACGGTACTTCCGTAAGATCCAGCCGGACATTCTTTTTTCCAAGGGAGGCTTTGTAGCGGTTCCTGTGGTCTGGGCGGCACATAGTCTTAAGATTCCGGTAGTTACGCATGAGTCGGATATGACACCGGGATTGGCCAACAGACTTACACTCCGTGCGGCAGCAAAGATCTGCTGCAATTTCCCGGAAACTCTTGAGAAGCTGCCTAAGGGCAAGGCAGTGCTGACGGGTGCGCCCATCCGTGAGAAGCTTCTGCAGGGAACCCGCGAGGAGGGACTTAAAATGACCGGATTTTCCGGTGAGAAGCCGATCCTCATGGTAATCGGTGGTTCGCTTGGATCGGTTGCGATCAATAATGCCATCCGTGCGATCCTGCCTCAACTTCTGGAAGGCTTTGATGTGATCCATGTGGCAGGCAAGGGAAATCTCGATCCGAAGCTCACGGATACCAAGGGCTACCGGCAATATGAATTTATTTCCGATGGACTTCGTAATCTTTATGCTGCGGCGGATATCGTGGTGTCACGGGCAGGTGCCAATGTCATCTGTGAGCTTCTGCAGCTCTGCAAGCCTAATATTCTGATTCCGCTGCCGCTGGATGCCTCCCGTGGAGATCAGATCTTAAATGCCCGCTCCTTTGAGAAACAGGGATTTTCCTATGTGCTGGATCAGCATGAGATGGAAAAAGACAATGCGCTTCTGTATCATGCGATCGAGGAGGTACATGACAAGGCATCCGAGTATATCCGCGCAATGCAGCATTCGCAGCAGAGCAATGGTGTGGATGCGGTCCTTGCGGTGCTGAGAGAGGTTGTCCGAAACAATAAAGATAGATCTAAGAAAGGCTGAACGTATGATAGGAATAATAGGAGCCATGGATGAAGAGGTCGAGAAGCTGAGAGAGGACCTCACAGACGCGGTAACAGAGGTGCATGGTAATCTGGAGTTCTGTGCCGGAAAGCTTGCGGATAAGGATGTGGTTGTAGTGCGCTCCGGGATTGGTAAGGTGAATGCCGGTGCTTGCACGCAGGTGCTGATTGACCGGTATCATGTCGATTATGTGATTAATACCGGTATCGCAGGGTCTCTGGATGCGGTCATAGATATTGGAGATATTGTGCTGTCGGAGGATGCGGTACAGTACGATATGGATGCGACGAACTTCGGATATCAGCTGGGTGAGATCCCGAGAATCGGTACGATGGCATTTAAAGCGGATGATCAGCTGATTGCCATTGCGGAGGAGGAAAACCGACGGGTAAATCCGGAAATCAAAACCTTTATCGGGAGAGTCTGCAGCGGGGATCGTTTTGTTTCCGATCCGGAGACCAAGGACTGGATTATCCGTCATTTTCAGGGACGGTGCTGTGAGATGGAGGGCGCCGCGATTGCCCAGATCGCCTATCTTAACCATGTCCCGTTTCTGATTATCCGGGCGATTTCCGATAAGGCGGATCATACCGCTACGGTAGATTATCCGATGTTTGAACAGCAGGCAATTACGCATTGCGTGAGACTGACAGAGGCACTGGTGAGCAGGCTGTGAATGCTATCGACCCGGGGGCAAATCGCAACGTGCGTGAGATATGGGACTGCTTCAGGGAGAAATCATTCCTCAATTACTTCAATTTTAAGGTAATCAAAGGGAATTTCTTCCATAAAGCAGTCCTTATCAAATTGTGTGCGGGATTTCCGCTGAAATTCCCGGATATTAGGGTCCAGCCAGATCGGGACAGCCAGGTCAAGATATGCACAAATCTCATTTAATGCAGTCAGCACATGTCCGGTACGTGAAACTGCAGGATCTTCCTGTCGGGAAACACAGTCCCGAAGCAGCCGTCCATCCTTATAAATTGCCCCACTCATGCGAAACATGTAAAAACCTCCTTTTTGACACAGATCTATAGGCTATTCATAATTTGTTAAAAAATAATGATTATAATAACTAAATTATAGAAACCATCTGATCTAAGAGTGATTTCTCTAACCTTACATGAAAGACGGTAAAAAGTAAAGACACGGTGGAGGATACAGATATGGGACTTGAAACAGAAAATCCGGTGGAATTTCTAACGCGGGCGCGGACCGCCGTAATTTCATATAATGAAACACAAAAAAGTCTCACGAAGCAGAGAGAAGCAGAGAAGCAGGCTTCACGGGCATTGGATCAGGCGAAGCGGGATATGCATGATAAGACGGAAAAAACGCTCAAGGCCCGGGAGGCGGAAATCACTGCAAGCTATGACCAGCAGATTAAAGAGGTAGAGGCAAGGCTTAAAAAGGCGACTGCACTCCGGGAAAAAGCAAAGAATGAGGGAATAAAAGGCAGGATTCAGGCGGAAACGGAACCACTTCGTACAGAAAACAAGGAACTGAAGCGGCAGGCAGGGACAGTTTTAAGCCAGGACCACGCACCGATCTTCACCCATACAGGTTTATTTTACTGGCTTTTTAAACCGAGCGGATTTAAGGAAATTCTGATTTTTATACTAACCTTTTTACTTGCCTTTGCGGTGATTCCAATCGGGATATATTATATGATTCCATCACGGCAGAGCCTGTATCTTGTCCCGATTTATCTTGTAGATATTATCCTGCTTGGAGGGCTGTATCTTTTTATCAATGGACAGACCAATGGGAGGCACCGTGAAGCCATAAGCATGGCGAGAGGATTACGGAACCAGATCAAGGCCAACCGGCGTAAGATTCGCGCCATAGCGCATGCGGTTCAGACAGATGCTAACGAGGAGGGCTATCATCTCCAGGAGTATGACGATGATATTGCCAAGGCACAGCAGGACCGGACGGACATTATCACACAGAAGCAGAGTGCGGAAAACACCTTTGCGACGGTTACCAGAAACATCATCACAGATGAAATCGAGAGCGCGGCAAGATCGGACATTGAGAGACTGGCGGCAGAGTTTTCCTCTGCAACCAAAGCCCGGAGCGCGCTGGAAACAGAGGAAAAGGAGCAGGCACTCCGCCTGTCCGGCGAGTTTGAGCAGTTCCTCGGTAAGAAGCATATGAATGTGAAGGATATCGATACAATCCGTCATATGCTGGACAAACAGGAAGCCATATCGATAGTAGATGCGGTGAGCAAGCTGGATCATCCGGCAAAATAAAAACGCAGGATCCAGGGATAAGGAAATACAGAGACAAAGAGATATAGAGATAAGAAAAAAGAGAGACAAGAAAAAATACTGTCACACCAGAATCTAAAGGTGTGACAGTATTTTTATTACAGCCGGATCAGATGAAACGCGGTATGATCCTCCTCCAGAATCCGTGCTTCGCGGGTGTGGCAGGTAAAGAGCAGAATCTGTCCCGGATACTCCTGCATGACAAAGTGAATGGCGGTCCGCAGACGATCCTCGTCATACATGGCAAAGCTGTCATCAAAAATGAGAGGAAGCTTCTCGGAGGAACCGGTCTGTAAAAGCTGTGAAGCTGCAAGCCGCAGAGCAAGATAGATCTGGTCCATAGTGCCGCTGGAAACATGCTCAATCGGTACCAGCTTATCCGGCGTATTAAGATAAACCCGGAGACTGTTATCAATCCACATAGAGTCATAGGCACCGCCGGTAATCCCGGAAATCAGGCTGCCGGCTTCTTTATTTAGATAATGCCCAAAGGAAGAGTGTATGCTTTTGGACAGGTCGGACATGGTTTCCATGGCCAGGCTGATGGCATCAAGCTCCTCTGTGATATGGTCATTTTCTGATAGTGTCCTTTGCAGCTGCTCGGCACGGTTCTTGATGTTGGCAAGATGCTCAAGTTTTCCCTCGAGCTCGGTCTGCATCTCATGCTGATGCTGCAGCTTGCTGTCATATGCCCGTTCATCTTCCGTAAGCTTGCCAAGCTCCTCATCCAGCGCAGCCAATTCTGTCCGATTGTCAGTGAGCTGGTGGTAGACGTTTTTAAGCTCCTCCATGTGACTATGCAGCGCATGCATGGCATCCTCCGAAAGATCCGAGCATCCAATCTGCCGCGCAAGGATTTCCTTTGCCTGGGCGCTGGTTTCCTCTACTCTTTTACGGATCATATGATTCTGCCGGAGGGTCGTGATCCCTGCAGCCAGAAACAGGATGCATAAAAGAAGCGAAACAGCAAGTACCACGGGCAGACGCATGTGACTGAGCGCGGCGGAAACTCCGGGGAGGAGCGTCTGCCATCCGGACATACCGGAGCTGCCGGTAAGCAGGACGGCAGCTACACCAAACATCAGTGAGAGAGCACTCAGTCCAAGAAGCATAACCGGCAGAATGATTCGTACAGCCTTTTTGGACTCCTTGACAGACTCCTCAAAGCTTTTATACAGCGACCCTGTCTTTTCCTGGGCGGCTGAAATTTCCGCTTCATTTTTATAACCGGATTGCTGCAGCACCTGTTCGGACTGCGCAATCTTCTGCAGCAGCTCCTCCTTCCGTGTCTGACGGCTGGTGCGCTCGGTCCGGGCAGAATTCCGGAGCTCGTTATATTTATTGAGCTGGTTTGCATAGGATGGCTGTGAAATATCCCGTTCAATATTGCGGATCTCACCGATTAACGCTGTATAGGTGCGTGCCGCATCCGGTACAAGCCGCTGCTCCATGGTATTTTTCTGATTCCGGAGATACGAAATGGCGCGTTCCGCATTGAGGTTGGCGTCTCCGGTCGTATGGATGCTTTGAATGTAGCTTTTCAGCTCCCGCGCCATTTCCCGTCCGGTCTGGCATTTCAGCTGTCCGATGGAGACGGTGTTGTTGTACGCGGTTTCCGTGACGCCGTCCAATGCATCTGTCAGCAGGGCTTCCGGCTCCCGCAGCTCCGTCTGATCCGTTTCATTGATAATACGGAGACTTTCATGGTCCTTTCGGAAATCCCGCATCACCCGGTAGGTTTTACTCTGCCAGGAAAAGCGCAGTTCTCCGCCAAAAACATCAGCATTGTCCCAGGGTTTATACTTCTCATAAAGCTCGCTTTTTTTTGTAAGTCCCGGCTTTTTTTCCATACCGTAGAGCATAGCGCGTAGAAAAGAGTGAAGCGTGGATTTGCCTGCTTCATTGTGCCCGTAGATAATATTAAGACCATCGGTAAAGCTTAACTTCCTATCATGAAATTTACCAAAGCCATGGATGGTAAGATCAAGGATTTTCATGCTTCCTCGCCTCCCTTCTGCGTTTTCAGGAGGGCGTTGATGCCATAATAGAGGGCCTGCCGCTCCGCATGGCTCAGCTCCTGTCCGTCCTCACGGGTAAATTTACGGATGTAAAAGCCGATCATATCGGTAGGATGCTCCCGATAGAGCGCATTGAAATCATATTCCGGCTCGGATTCATCGGCAATTTCTACAATACGGAATTGCTGAGACAGGCGGCTTAAATCAAAGCAGGTGTCCGGATCATGCTTCCCTGTAATTCGGATCCGGTAAATATTACGGCTTCCCCGCTTCAGGATTTCCCCGGTAAGGAGCTTTAGAAGCTCTTCATTTTCTGTCTGCTTTGTGACATTAACCTGCAATGGGATGTAGGAAATTTCAGAGATCGGCTCAAATTCCAGCTTCTGCACCCGATGCGTAATCGGATTGATGTCACCGGTATAGATTCCGTGCGCACCGGTTTCCGTAAGATCCAGAGGCTCCGGAGATCCGGGATAAACTGCCTTACGCTCTACGACCTCCTCCGGCTTATGGATATGCCCGAGAGCAATGTAGTCAAAAGGCAGGCGGGAGAGCAGCTCTGCATCAAAGGGACAGTGCTCTGCATCGCCGCCATGTGCCATCAGGATACGGATATGTGAGCTTACCTCCGGCTGTATCTCATCAATGATGGTGTCCCTGATTTCCTTACTGTGGTAGGAGAAGCCGAAAATCTCGGTATTGATGTCGTCAAAATAGACGGAGGTCGGCTGATCCTCCAGGAAATAGGTTACATTTTTACACCATTCAAAGCTGTAGAGCGCGGAATTCTGCTCGATATGATCCCGGTTACCTGCAATGATAACCACATGGGTGGACGGAATCGTGCTGAAAAGGTAATTCAGGTCCTTCAGATCCCGGGTCAGCGGCTGCCGGTGAAACAGATCACCGGATATAAACAGGCAGTCCGCGCTCAGCTCTCTTGCGCGGTCGATAATTTTAGTAAAGGATGTCTTGATATCATTGGCACGATCCTTGCCCCAGGGCATATCCGAGTCCGGCGTCATGCCCCAGCTGACATCCGCAGTATGTACAAATCGCATAGGTTTTCCTTTTGGTATCGGTTCTTTAGCCGCCCCGCTTTATGAGGCGTGCGTCTTCTGTTATGTAAATTTGAAATCAAAACTAGTTTACAATAAAAAGCGTTTCTTTTAAAGTGCAGGCGAATGCTATAAAAAACCAGGACCTACATCCGGTTCTGAGACCATTTCTCTGTAAGTCCTGGTGGTTTTATGCTGAAATTTTATGATTGCGTTCAGCTTTTAAAGTATTATGGATTTGATTTCACTTATCGCATCTAAATATTTTTTATATTTATTGATACGAATTTACAGAAATCAGATATCGCAGTTACCGACGGTTCTCGGGAATGGCAGTACATCGCGGATATTCTGCATGCCTGTGATGTACATTACTGCACGCTCAAAGCCGAGACCAAAACCGCCATGGTGTGTTGTGCCGTATTTTCTCAGATCCAGATAGAACTTATACTGGTCGAGATCCATGCCGAGCTCCTTCATACGATTCACCAGCTTGTCGTAATCCTCCTCACGCTGGGAACCGCCCATGATCTCGCCAACACCGGGAACCAGACAATCTACGGCGGCAACCGTCTTGCCATCCGGATTCTGTTTCATATAGAATGCCTTGATATCCTTAGGATAGTCGGTCACAAACAGCGGGCGCTTATAAATCTTTTCTGTAAGGTATCTCTCGTGCTCTGTCTGGAGATCAATACCCCACGCAACCTTATAGTCAAACTCATCATTGTGCTGCTTCAGGATGTCCACAGCCTCGGTATAGGTGACACGTCCGAACTCGGAGTTCAGTACATGATGCAGTCTGTCCAGGAGTCCCTTGTCTACAAACTGGTTAAAAAATGCCATTTCCTCCGGAGCGTTGTCCAGTACATACTGAATGATGAACTTCAGCATATCCTCCTCCAGCTGAATGACATCATCAAGATCCGCATAGGCAATTTCCGGTTCGATCATCCAGAACTCTGCGGCATGACGCTGTGTGTTGGAGTTCTCCGCGCGGAAGGTCGGACCAAAG